>VGXI01000039.1 GCA_016873475.1 bacterium
GGGGCATACACTCGAGCTAGGTGTTCTGCCGACTGGCGTGTACTTTGCGCGGGTAGTGCCGCAACGCGGAAGCCCGATCTGCGCGCGGATCCTCAGGATTCGCTAGCCTAGGTGACCTTCCCCCCTCAAACTGAGCCGGGCGCAGAGTTGGTTTCCTGGTATCCTCAAGGCCAGGAGGACAACGCATGCGTGGTAAGCGATACAGCGAGGAGCAGATCTTCAGCATTCTGCATGAGCACGAGGCCGGCGCCTCGGCCAAGGAGGTCTGCCGGCGACACGGCATCGCCGACCAGACCTTTTACACCTGGCGGCGCAAGTACGGCGGTCTGGAGCTGAGCGACCTGCGCCGCCTCAAGGCCCTGGAGGTGGAGAATCGCAAGCTGATGCAGCTGCTGGCTGAGCAGGTTCTAGACAACCAGGCGCTGAAGGTGAGCTAGAGACAGCAAAGAACCTCTACGGCCGTCGGATCGCCGGGAGTGTGTCCGGGCGGCCAGAGCGCAGCTCCCCATCAGCGAGCGTCGCGCCTGCCAGGTGGCAGGGCTGTCGCGCTCGGCGTGTCGATACGAGGGCCACAGCCGGGAGGATGGCCCGCTTCGTGAGCGATTGCGGGCGCTGGCCGATGAGCGCCGGCGCTACGGGCTGCCGCGGTTGATCGTGCTGCTGCGGCGCGAGGGGATCATGGACGACCACAAGCGGGTCGAGCGGATCTACGGCGAGGAAGGCCTTCAGGTGAGGCGGCGGCGGCGCAAGCAGACCTGCCGCTCCCGGCGAGCGCCCCTGGTGGATGTCCCCGAGCGGCCGAACCAGCGCTGGTCGATGGACTTCGTCCACGACGGCCTGGCCTCGAGCCGCGGCTTCCGCTGCCTGACCTTGGCCGACGACTTCACGCGGGAGTGCCCGCACATCGAGGTGGCGCGGTCGATCCCCGGCGACCGCGTCGTCCGCGTCCTGGACTATCTCGCCTGGTCGCGCGGCCTGCCCGAGGCGATCGTCGTGGACAATGGCCCTGAGTTCCAGAGCTTGGCGATGGATCGCTTTTCGCACGAGCGGTGTGTCGCGCTGCGCTTCATCGCCCCGGGCAAGCCGGTGCAGAACTGCTTCATCGAGAGCTTCAACGGGAGCTTTCGCGACGAGCGCCTCAACGAGCACTGGTTCCTATCGCTGGCAGACGCCCAGCGGAAGATCGAGCGATGGCGGGCGGAGTACAACACGTTTCGGCCGCACCGGTCGCTCGGGCAGATGACCCCAGCGGCCTTCGCGGCTAGGTTCGAGGAGCGCCAGGCACTAACTCCGGAGTTGGCTTAGACGATGGGGGAAGGTCACTGACGCCCCTCGCATCACTCGAGGTTCTGGGCCCTGAGAGTGCATTGTGACATTGCCGGCCTGCCCGCCGCGCGGCGCGCCGTTACCCTCGGCGTCTTCGACGGCGTGCACGCCGGCCATCGCCGCATCCTCGGTGCGCTCGGCGCCGCCAAGCGGCGCGAGGGGCTGGCGAGCGCGCTGGCCGTCACCTTCTGGCCGCACCCGCTCGCCGTCCTGCGCCCCGAGCGCGCGCCCGGCCTCCTGCTCACGCTCGAGGAGCGCGTGGCGGCCCTGGCTGCCACGGGCCTGGACGAGCTCGTCGTGCTGGAGTTCACCGCCGAGGTGGCCGGGACCGACTACGCCGACTTCGCGCGCGAGACGCTGGTTGGCGCCCTCGGCCTGCGCCGGCTCGTGGTCGGCTACGACTTCCATCTTGGCCGGGGACGGGCCGGCACGGCCGAGGCCCTGGCCGCGCTCGGTGAGACGCTGGGCTATCGCGTCGAGGTGGTGACGCCTTGCTACAGCGACGGCCGCATCGTCAGCAGCAGCCACATCCGCGCGGACCTCACCGCCGGCCGGCTCGCGGCCGTCGCGGCGGCGCTGGGCCGACCCTTCCCGCTCAGCGGCCGCGTCGAGCCCGGCGACGGCCGCGGCGCCGCGCTCGGCTTCCCCACCGCCAATCTCGCGCCGCCGCCCCCTGAGAAGCTCTTGCCGCCCTTGGGGGTCTATCTCGTCCGCTGCCGCTGGCTGGCCGGCCAAGCCTGGCAGCCGGGGCTGCTGAACCTGGGCCTCGCGCCCACCCTGCGCGGGCGATTCGTGCCGGAGGTGCACCTGCTCGTGGGCTCCGTTGACCTGGGGGGGCGAGAGCTGCAGGTGGAGATCCTAGAATGGCTTAGGGCGGAGCAGCGCTTCCCCGACGCCGAGGCCCTGAAAACCGCCATCGCCGCCGACGTGGCCACCGCGCGGCGCCGCCTGGCCGCGGGCAGCTTCCCGCTCTAGGCCCCCCTATTTACAGCCGATAGGCACTGTGCTAGCTTGCGCCCTCAAGGCGGGTGCTCTGCGCCTGCCGCCATCGCGTCTGCTCGAAGATACCTGGGAGGTATGCTGACGATGGCACTCGAACACGAGACCAAGAAGAGCATCATCGAGAAGTTCCGCTTGCACGAAGGGGACTCCGGCTCCGCGGAAGTGCAGATCGCCCTGCTGACGGAGCGCATCAACCAGCTGACCGAACACTTCAAGGTCCACACCAAGGACCACCACTCGCGGCGCGGCCTGATGAAGCTGGTGGGCCGCCGGCGCCGTCTGCTCGACTATCTCAAGCAGAACAAGCTGGACACCTATCGCGAGTTGGTCAAGTCGCTGGGTCTGCGGCGCTAGGCGTCGCCGGGCGAGCGCAAGGGGCGCCGAGGGTCGGCGCCCGGCCCCGCCGTTCGCGGTGGGGAAGGGGGAAGGTCCCCCTCATCCATCCACGGTCCGTTCCCGGACCCCGGAGGTAAAATGCAGAAAGTCAGTCTCGCACTGTCGGGGCAGGAGTACGCCCTGGAGACAGGTCAGATCGCCAAGCAGGCGAACAGCGTCCTCGTGCGCCTGGGCGAGACGCTGGTGCTCGTCACCGTCGTCGCCGCCAAGGACAACGACCCCGACAAGGGCTTCTTCCCGCTCTTCGTCGAGTACCGCGAGAAGAAGTACGCCGCCGGCATGATCCCGGGCGGCTACTTCAAGCGCGAGTCGCGGCCCTCCGAGAAGGAGACCCTCGCCGCGCGCCTCGTCGACCGGCCGCTGCGCCCGCTCTTTCCCGAGGGCTACATGGCCGAGACGCAGGTCGTCGCCACCGTCCTCAGCTACGACCAGGAGAACGAGGCCGACGTGCTCGCCATCACGGCGGCCAGCGCGGCCCTCGGGCTCTCGGACATCCCCTTCGGCGACGTCGTCTCCGGCGTCCGCGTGGGCAAGGTGGAGGGCGTCTTCAAGGTCAATCCCAGTCTCGAGGAGACCGAGACCAGCCCGCTCAACGTCGTCGTCGCCGGCACCGACACCGCCATCCTGATGGTGGAGGGCGAGGCGATGGAGATCGCGGAGGCGGAGATGCTCGCCGCGATCGCCTTCGCGCACGAGCACATCCGCCGCCTGAACGCGCTCCAGCGGGAGCTCTTCGCCAAGGCCGGCGCGCCGGCCAAGCGGCCGCTGGTGATGCCGGCGCCGCCCGCGGGCCTGGAGGCGCGCATCCAGGCGGCCTACGGCGCCGAGATCGACCGCCTCGGTCGCAACCCGCGCAAGCAGGAGCGTCAGGCGAGCCTCGACGCGCTCCAGGATGCGGCCCTGGCCGCTCTCGCCGAGGAGTTCGCCGGCGCCGAGCGCTGGATCCGCCACACCTTCGGCGAGGTCGAGAAGAAGGCGATGCGCCGGCTCATCCTCGAGGAGTCCCTGCGCGCCGACGGCCGGGGTCTCGACCAGGTGCGCCCCATCAACATCGTCGCCGGCTTCCTGCCCCGCGCGCACGGCTCCTCGCTCTTCACCCGCGGCGAGACGCAGGCGCTGGTCGCCACGACGCTCGGCACCAGCCGCGACGAGCAGCGCATCGACAACCTCGAGGGCGAGTACTTCAAGCGCTTCATGCTGCACTACAACTTCCCCGGCTTCAGCGTCGGCGAGGTCGGCCGCTTCTTCACCGGCCGCCGCGAGATCGGCCACGGCAACCTGGCCGAGCGCGCCCTGCGCCCCCTGATCCCGGACGAGGAGGAGTTCCCCTACACGATCCGGGTGGTGAGCGACATCCTCGAGTCGAACGGCTCCAGCTCGATGGCCACCGTCTGCGGCGGCAGCCTCGCCCTCATGGACGCGGGCGTGCCGCTGAAGGCCCACGTGGCCGGGGTGGCGATGGGCCTCGTGACCGACGGTGAGCGCTACCGCGTGCTCACGGACATCATGGGTCTGGAGGACCACCTTGGCGACATGGACTTCAAGGTGGCGGGCACGCGGGCGGGCATCACCGCCTTCCAGCTCGACACCAAGATCGAGGGCCTGCCCGACAACGTGATGCGCGACGCCCTCGCCCAGGCGCGCACGGCGCGCCTGCACATCCTGGACGTCATGGAGGCGGCGCTGCCCGCGGCGCGCCCCGAGGTGAGCCGCCACGCGCCGAAGATCACGAGCATCAAGATCAGCACCGAGCGCATCCGGGACGTCATCGGCAAGGGCGGCGCCACCATCCGCCGCATCCAGGAGGAGACCGGCGCCACGATCGAGGTCGAGGACGACGGCACCGTGCGCATCGCGGCCATCAACGGCGAGAGCAGCGACGCCGCGGTGGAGTGGATCCACTACCTGACCGCCGAGGCCGAGGTGGGCAAGGTCTACGACGGCAAGGTGAAGACGATCACCAAGTTCGGCGCTTTCGTCGAGATCCTGCCGGGCACGGACGGCCTGCTGCACATCTCGGAGATCGACCACAAGCGCATCAACCGCGTGGAAGACGTCTTCCAGGTGGGCGACACCGTCCAGGTCAAGGTCGTGGACATCGACACGGCCGGGAAGATCCGCCTCAGCCGCAAGGTGCTCCTGGAGGCGGCCGCCACCTAGCCCATGAACACCAGCGACTTCTCCCGCCGCGAGGACATCCGCAAGGTGACCCTGGACAACGGGGTCACCTTGCTCACGCAGTGCGTGCCGGACGCCCTCTCGGTCGCGGTGGGGGCCTGGTTCCGCACGGGCAGCCGGGACGAGGGTCCCGGCCGCCACGGCATCACGCACTTCCTCGAGCACATGGTCTTCAAGGGCACCGCCCGGCGCAGCGCGCTGGACATCGCCCTGGAGATGGACCGCCTCGGCGGCCAGCTCGACGCCTTCACGACGAAGGAGGTCACCTGCTTCACGGCGCGGGTCCTGGCGGGCTACCTGGACACCGCCCTGGACGTGCTCGGGGACATGGTGGCCAACGCCTCCCTCGCGCCGGACCTGATCGAGACCGAGAAGCAGGTGGTGATCGAGGAGATCCGCAACGTCTTCGACGATCCCGACGACCTCATCCACGAGCTGGCGGCCGAGACCGTCTTCGGCGAGCATCCGCTCGCGCGGCCCATCCTCGGCACCGAGGACTCCGTGCAGGCCTTTCGCCGCGAGGACCTGACCGCCTTCGTCGGCGAGCGCTACACGGCGGGCAACCTGATCGTCGCCCTCGTCGGGCCGCTCGGCCACGCCGAGGTCGCCGAGCGGGCGGCCCGCTGGTTCCGGGTGCCCGCCGGCGCGCCCAGCGCGCGGGACGGCAGCGCGGCGCCGCCGGCCCGGCGCGCGCTGCGCGTCGAGACCAAGGACCTCCAGCAGCAGCACCTCTGGCTGGGGCGCCAGGCCATGAGCGGCAAGGACCCGGACCGCTACGGCCTGCTCATCCTGAGCACGCTCCTGGGCGGCAGCATGAGCAGCCGCCTCTTCCAGTCGATCCGCGAGCAGGCGGGCCTCGCCTACAACATCTACAGCTTCTCCGACTTCGCGACGGACGCCGGGCTCCTGGGCAGCTACATGGCCGTCTCGCCGGCCAAGAGCGACGAGGCGATCCGGCTCACGCTGGACGAGTACGTCAAGCTGATCGCCGGGGGCTGCACGGAGACCGAGCTCGCCGACACGAAGATGCAGCTCAAGGGCAACCTGCTGCTGGCGATGGAGAGCGTCAGCGCGCGGATGAACCGGCTCGCCCGCAACGAGCTGAACGAGGGCCGCTTCATCGGCGTCGAGGAGCTGGTCGCGCGCGTCGACGCCGTGACGCGCGCGGACGTCCAGCGCCTGGCGGCCGCCTACCTCGCGCCCGAGACCCTGACCCTGGTCAGCCTCGGCCCGAACCCGACGACGGGACCCTTCTGATGAGTGCGCCGCTCCTGAGCAGCGACTGCGAGCAGGTCCTCGTCGACGCCCGCCTGGCCCCGGGCCGGCCGGCGCTCGCCGCCCTGCTCGCCGAACTGCGCGCGGCGCGCCCGGACTGCAAGCTGCTGCTCTTCGAGACGCCGCCGGCGACGGCCGGCGAGTCCGTCGGCGCCGAGGCGCTGGCGGGCAGCGATGGCGAGGGCGGCACCGAGGAGCTCGAGCGCGCGCGCGGGGAGGGCCGCCTCGCGCGCACCCTCGTCTTCAGCGATCGCGAGCGCGTGCTCGCCTGGGCCCGCCGCGTCGGCCTGCCCGCCTTCGCCGCCGTGCCCGGCCTGCCCGTCGCCGAGCAGCTCTCGCGCCGGGCCCTCGTCCTGCGCGACGCGGTGACCGTGCTCCTCCATGCGCGCCGGCAGCGGGAGGGGGCGCCCTTCCTCGTCGGCATCAACGGCATCGACAAGGCCGGCAAGACGAGCTTCGCCGCTGCCCTCGGCGAACGCCTGGCCGGCTTCGGGCTGCAGGTGGAGCAGGTGGCGCTCAGCGCCTTCACTGCCGACAAGAAGGAGCGCCGGGCGAAGGGCTATCCCGAAGCCGAGGGCTTCTACCGCAAGCACTACGCCCTCGAGCGGCTGCGCGAGCAGATCCTGCTGCCCCTGCGCCAGGCCCGCGAGCTGCCCCTGGAGCTCGCCTTCGACGTCCACGATCTCGCCCGCGATCGCGGCGGCGGCAAGCGCCGGCTCCAGCTCGCACGGGGCGCCATCGTCATCCTCGAAGGTCCCTTCCTCTTCCAGGCCGACGTCTTCGGCCTCTACGACTTCCGCATCTACCTCGTCAGCGACTTCGAGCGCGCGCTCGAGCTCGCGCTCGCCGGCCTCGCGGGCAAGGCGCGCGAGCAACGCCAGCAGGAGTTCCAGCGCCGCGAGCTCGCGGCGCAGTCGCTCTACCTCAAGCAGGAGACGCCCTGGAAGCGCGCGCACCTCGTGCTGCGCGGCGTGAACACGGACACGCCGCGCATCGAAGACGCGCACGTCGACGCTCTCTTCGCCGCGCAGAGGGCCGCGACCGAGAGCTGACGCGCCCCTCCTCGCGGAGGAAAATCGCCGCGGGGCAGAATTTTCCCTTTACAATTTTCCAGAGCATCCGATATCTCTGGCGGCGGAGTCGTTAGGCAAGCGACTCCATCGAGCAATCCGCTTTCCCTGCCTAGGAGGGTACAATGGCTGTGAAGAAGGTTGCCAAGAAGGCCGCCAAGAAGGCGGCCAAGAAGACGGTCAAGAAGGCCGCCAAGAAGACCGTGAAGAAGGCCGCCAAGAAGACCGTGAAGAAGGCCGTCAAGAAGGCCGCCAAGAAGACCGCGAAGAAGGCCGCCAAGAAGACGACCCGGAGAAAGAAGGCGGCGAAGAAGGCCGCCTAGGCTGCGGCCGAGCTTCTGCAGCAGCGACGGGGAGGGGGCGCGCCCCCTCCCCGTTTCCGTTGCGGGAGCGCTTGACAGGTGGCCGGCGGCTCCGGATCATCCCGCGCTCGTGAGCCCCTTCGTCCTCCACTCCCGGCAGCGGCTCTCCCCGGGCGCCATCGTCGCCCTCGGGTTCTGCCTGCTCATCGGCCTCGGCGCCCTGCTCCTGTGGCTGCCCGCCTGCGCGAAGGACGGGCACACGAGCTTCGTCGACGCGCTCTTCACGGCGACCAGCGCCGCCTGCGTCACGGGTCTGACCGTCGTCGACACGGGCAGCCACTTCTCGCCCCTGGGCAAGACGATCATCCTGCTGCTCATCCAGGCCGGCGGCCTGGGCATCCTCACCTTGACCAGCCTGGCCGCGCTCATGGCGCGCCGCGACCTCGGCCTGGGCCAGCGCTTCTCGCTCAGTGCCGACCTGCGCACGGGCGGCATCCGCGGGCTGCGCGGGCTCGTGCTCGGTGTGCTCGGTTTCACCCTCGCGGTCGAGGGCATCGGCGCCGTCCTGCTCCACCTGACGGCCGACGAGCGCCTCGGCGCGGGCTACCACCGCGTCTTCGCGGCGGGCTTCCACGCCGTGAGCGCCTTCTGCAACGCGGGCTTCTCGCTCTATCGGGACAACCTCGCCCGCTTCGGCGACGCGCCGGGCCCCCTGCTCGTCGTCGCCGGCCTGATCATGGTCGGGGGCATCGGCTTCCTGCTCAGCTTCGAGCTGCTCGGGCGCCTGCGCGGCGGGCGCCGCCGGCTCTCCGTGCAGGGGCGGCTCGTCCTGACGGGTTCGCTGCTGCTCTGGGCGGCGGGCGCCCTGCTGCTGCTCTGGACGGAGCGCGCCGGGGTCCTCACCGGTCAGGGGCCGGGCCAGCGGCTGCTCGGCGCCTTCTTCCAGTCCGTCAGCTGCCGCACGGCCGGCTTCGACATCTTCCCGCAGATCCTGCTTTCGCCGGCCGGCACCCTGATCTGCATCCTCCTCATGTTCATCGGCGCCGCGCCCGGCTCGACGGGCGGCGGCGTCAAGGTCTCCACGGTCAGCCTGCTCGTGCTGCTCCTGTGGAACTACTTCCGCGGGCGCAGCCGGCTCGACCTCGCGGGCCGCACCGTTCCCGAGGGCGTCCTGCGCGAAGCCCTGGCCGTGCTCAGCGCGGGGCTCTTCCTCGTCGTCGGCGGGACGCTGGGGATCCTGCTGCTGGCGCCGGTCGCCGTGCCCGTGGCGGCCTTCGAGGTCGTCTCCGCCTTCGGCACCGTCGGCCTCTCGACGGGCCTCTCCGCCCAGCTCGGCGCCGCCGGCAAGCTGCTGCTCGTCCTGATCATGTACTGCGGCCGCGTCGGCCTGCTCACCGTGGCCCTCGGCGTCGCTGGCGGCTGGCGGGATCGCCACTACACGCTGCCGGAAGAGCCGGTGATGGTGGGCTGAGCCCTTCGCCGTTGCATTGCCCCCGCCTTCTGCTAGACTGGCCCGTCTTCGACCGGTTGCCTGCCGGGCGCAGGGGGGAGCGATGTCGGATCGAGTCGTCAAGCGCGCCGCCGTCATCGGGCTCGGCCGGTTCGGCCGCGCCGTCGCCCGCACGCTCAGCGAACTGGGCGTGGAGGTCCTGGCCATCGACCGCGAGCTGCGCTTCGTCGAGATGGTCAAGAACGAGGTCTCGCTCGCGGTCTGCGTGGACGCCACCCAGGAGAGCGCCCTCGAGGAACTGGACGTCGGCAAGGTCGACCTGCTGGTGATCGGCGTCGGCGAGCTCTTCGAGGAGAACGTGCTGATCACCTCTTGGGCCGCGGAGGCCGGCATTCCCCAGATCATCACGCGCGCCGGCTCGCCGCTGCGCCGGCGCATCCTCGAGCGGGTGGGTGCGACGCGCGTCCTCTTCGCCGAGCAGGAGATGGGCCAGCGCCTGGCCCAGAGCCTGGTGCGCGGCGACACGATCGAGTTCGTCGACCTGCCCGAGGGCCACTCCCTGCGCGACATCGACGTGCCGAAGGCCTTCGTCGGCAAGACGATCGGCGAGCTGCAGCTGCGCCGCCGGCACGGGCTGGCCGTGCTCGCCGTCCGCCGGATCAGCCTGGCCGAGGGCAAATCGGAGCGGCGGGTCTTTCCGGTGCCCGACGGCGACCTGCGCTTCGCGGCCGGGGACCGCCTCTCGGTGATCGCGAGCAACGAGGACTTCGCCCGCCTCGAACCCTGAGACCGAAGGGACGTCATGCAGTCGGTGAGAATCGCCCGGATCGGCGACTACGAGGGCCGCACGGTCACCCTCGCCGGGTGGCTCTACAACAAGCGCGGCAGCAAGAAGGTGCAGTTTCTCCTCGTGCGCGACGGCTCGGGCATCATCCAGGCCGTGGCCGCACCGGAGGGCCTCGGCGAGGCGCGCTTCGCCGCCGTCGAGGCCCTGACGCAGGAGACCAGCCTGACCGTGACCGGCCTGGTGCGCGCCGACCACCGGGCGCCGGGCGGCTACGAACTCGTGCTGAGCGACTTCGCGGTCGTCGCGCCCAGCGTCGACTACCCGATCTCGCCCAAGGAGCACGGCGTCGACTTCCTGCTCGAGCGGCGGCACCTGTGGCTGCGCAGCCGGCAGCAGCACGCCCTGCTCACCGTGCGCGGCACCTTGATCGCCGCCATCCACGAGTTCATGCGCCGCGACGGCTTCCTCCACGTCGACGCGCCGATCTTCACGCCGAGCTCGGTGGAGGGCACCGCGACGCTCTTCAGCGTCGACTACTACGGCGACCGGGCCTTCCTCACCCAGAGCGGGCAGCTGTACATGGAAGCGGCGGCCGCCGCCTTCGGCCGGGTCTACTGCTTCGGCCCCACCTTCCGCGCCGAGAAGAGCAAGACGCGCCGGCACCTGACCGAGTTCTGGATGATGGAGCCGGAGATGGCCTACGCCGACCTCGCCGACGTCATGGACGTCAGCGAACGCCTGCTCGAGTACGTCGCCGGCCGCGTGCTGGAGGCGCACCGCGCGCTGCTCGGCGAGGTGCTCGAGCGGGACACGGCCGCCCTCGAGCGCGTGGTGGCGCCCTTCCCGCGCCTGCACTACGACGAGGCCGTGGCCTTCCTGCGCGCGCAGGGGGTGGACTTCGCCTGGGGCGGCGACTTCGGCGCCGAGGACGAGACCCTGATCTCGAACGCCCACGACCGGCCGGTCTTCGTGCACCACTTCCCGGCCGCGATCAAGGCCTTCTACATGGCGCCCGATCCCGCGGACGAGAAGTACAGCCTCTCGGTCGACTGCCTGGCGCCGGAGGGCTACGGCGAGATCGTCGGCGGCGGCCAGCGCGCCGACGACCTCGCCTTCCTCGAGCGGCGCATCGCCGAGCACGGACTGCCCCGCGAGCCCTACGAGTGGTACCTCGATCTGCGCCGCTACGGCAGCTTCCCCCACAGCGGCTTCGGCATCGGCGTCGAGCGCACGCTGGCCTGGCTCGCGGGACGGCGTCACATCCGGGAGTGCATCCCCTTCCCGCGGATGATGACCCGGATCACCCCCTAGGGAGGCGCATGGCCGCCCGCGCCCGCTTGCTCCCGCTGGCCGTCCTGCTCCTCGCCCTGCCGCGCGCGCCGGGCGCCCAGGGGCCTTCGCTCGCGGAGATCCGCGCCCTGGCCGAGGCCGGGCAGGTCGCCGAGAGCGAGTCCCTCCTTCACCACCGCCTCCTCGAGGAGCCGGCCGCGCCGGAGCGCGGCGAAGCCCTGCTGCTCGCCGCCCGCCTGGCGGCCGCCCGCGGCGAAGGGCCTCTCGCCTTCGCCCTGCTCGGCCAGTTGCTGGCGGGCGGCGCAGAGGGCGAACTCGCCGGTCGCGCCCTCTTCGAGCGCGCCGCCTTGCGCGCGGCCGCGGATCCCCTGGCCGCGCGCGAGGACCTCGAGCGCCTGCAACGGCAGGCGCCCGGGCACCCGCTGGCCGGCTTCGCAGGCCTGCGCCTCGCCGAGCAGGCGCTGGCCGCGGGCGAGCAGGCGCGGGCCCTCGCCGAACTGGACGCGTTGCTCGCCCGCTTCGACGAGGCCCCGCTGGCCGGTGCGGCCCTCGCGCAGCGAGCCGCCCTGCACGAGGCGGCCGGGCGGCCGGGGGCCGCCGCCGCCGACCTGGCCAGCCTGCGCGGCCGTTTCCCCGAACGGGCGGCTGCGGCGGAGCGCGAGCTGGGCCTGCTGCTGGACGCCGGCGAGGAGAGCGCGGCGCGGGCCCTCTGGAGCGAGCTGGCCGCGCGCGATTCGACCCTGGCCGCCTCTCCCGCGCTGCGCGCGGTGGCCGCCGAGCTGCTGCTCCGGGAGGGCGATGCCGCCGCCCGGGATCGCCGCCTGCCCGAGGCCCTGGCCGCCTGGGAGCGGGCGGTCGCGGCGGCGGCCGGCGCCGAGCCGGCGGCCGCCGCCCTGCACCGTCTCGCCCGGGCGGCCGAGCGCGGCGGCGACGGCCCGCGCGCCCTCGCCCTCCATGCGCGCCTGCTGGCCGAGCACCCCCAGAGCCCCTGGGCCTCGGAGGCCGCCGAGCGCCAGGAGCGCCTCGTCCGCTACTATCCCGTCGACCGCGAGGCCGCCCTCGCCCGCCTGCTGGAGGCCCTGCGCGCGCAGGAAACGGCGAGCGGGGAGATCGCGCGGGAGCGCGAGCTGGCCGTCGGCCGGCTCCTGCTCGAGGACTTCAAGGACTTCAGCGCCGCCTCGGAGCACTTCCTGCGCCTCGCGCCGCGCGAGCCGGCGGGGGAAGCGCGGGCGCGGGCGCTGCTCGCAGCCGGCCGGGCCGCCCTGCGCGAAGCCGAGCGCCTGGCCCTGGCCGGTGCCGCGGGCACGGAGGCGGCGGTCGCGTGGCGGGAGCGCGCGCGGCGGGATCTCGAGGCCGGCATCGCCGAGGGTGCGGCCGCCCCGGCCGCCGAGGCCAGGGGCGAGCTGGCCGCGCTCCCACTCGCCGCCCTGCCGCCGGAGGCGGATCGCCTGCCCGCCCTCAGCGCTCGCCTGGCCGCGGGTCCGGAGGGGCCCGCCCTCGCGCCCTACTATTATGAGCGCGCGGAGCTACTGCGGGCGCGGGGCGCGCAGGGCGCGGCGCTGGCCCAGGCCCGCGCCGACGCCGAGCGCGCGCAGGCTCTGGCCCCCGCGGGCCCCTGGGCCGGCCGGGCGGCCCTGGTCGCCGGCCAGCTCGCGCTCGCTGCGGGCGACTCGGCGCAGGCCAAGCGGCGGCTGGCGGCCCTGGCCGCCGGCGCGGGCAGGGAGGCCGCGGAGGCCCACTTCGAGCTGGGGCGTCTGGAGGCCGCGGCGCGGCACCCGCGCCGGGCCAGCGCCCACTTCGAGCGCTTCCTGGCCGGCGCGCCGGGGAGCCCGCGGCGCGCCCTCGGCCAGCTCTGGCTCGGCGACTGCCAGCTCCGCGCCGGCGACGCCGCGGCGGCCGAGGCGAGCTATGCCGCCCTGCTCGCGGCGCCGGGCGCGGCCTCCCTCGAGGACGATGCCCGCTATCGCCTCGGCCTCTGCGCCGAGCGGCGAGGGGACAGTGCCGCGGCCCGCGCGCGGTTCACGGCCGTCCTCGGCGGGGACGACGCTCGCCTTCGCCGCGAGGCGGCCTGGCGGCTGGCGACTGCGGCCGCCGCGGCCGGCCGGCCCGCCGAGGCCCTGGCCGCGCTGGCCGGGCTCACCGGTCCCGGATTGCCTGCCCGGGAAGCCGCCCGCCTGCGCGGCGAGCTCCAGCTCGCCCTCGGCCAGGGGGAGGCGGCGCTGGCCCTCCTGGACAGCCTGCTCGCGCCGGGAGCCGACGCGCCGCCTGGCGCGGCGGAGCGGGAGGAGCTGGCCGCCCAGCGGATCCGCGCCCTCCTGCTCACGGGCCGCCGTCAGAGCGCGCTCGAGGCCTGGCAAGAGCTGCGCGCGGGCGCCGCCCTCGCGCCAGAGGCGGCCGCCGCACTCGAGCTGGCCTTCGGCCAGGAGCGCCTGCTGGCCGGCGACCGCACTGCCGCCGCCCGCCACTTCGTGGCCTGTCGCGACGAGTACCCCGCCGCGCCGGCGGCGGGCGAGGCGCGCGGCGAGCTGCTGCTCCTCGCCCTACCCGGGGACGAGCTGGCGGGCGCGCCCGCCGAGCTCGACAGCCTGCGCGCTTGCTGCGGCGGGAGCGCGAGCGTGCGGCGCGCCGCCGAGGCGGTCGCCCTCGCGCTGGCCGGCGCGGGCGACTGGACGGGCGCCAGCGAGCTCTTCGCCTGGTGCCTGGCTCGGGACAATGAGCCGGGACCGGAACTGCTGCAGGATGCGGCCACGGCCCTCGCGCGGGCCGGTCGCCGCGCAGAGGCGGTCCATCAGCTCGCGCGCTTCCTGGACCGCTACCCGGAAGACCCGCGCGCGGGGACGGCGCGCCTGGAGCGGGCTCGCCTGCTCCAGGAGCTGGGCGACTGCGAAGGGGCCCTGCTCGCCTACCGCGAGGCCGAGCTCTACCTGCTCGAAGACGCCGAGAGCCGCGCCCGCCTGCGCTTCTGGATCGGCGACTGCCTGGAGAGCTTGGGCGAGCGGGAGGCGGCGGCCGGCGCCTTTCTCGGCCTGGCGGAGCGCTTCCCGGCCCAGGGGCTCTGGGGCGTGACCGCCCTGCTGCGCGCGGCGGCCCTCTGCGAGGTGGGAGGCGAGCTCGCGCGCGCCGAGCAGCTCTACGCGCGGGCCCTGGCGGCCCAGGGCCCGGGCACGGAGATCGGCGCCAGCGCCGCCGCGGGCCTGGCGCGCCTGGCCGCGCAAGGCGAGCGGCCATGAGCCGCCAGCTGCCCGCCGCGCCGAGCCCGACCGGGTCCAGCCCGATCCGCGTCCACGGGGCGCGGGAGAACAACCTGCGCAGCCTCGACCTCGAGATCCCGCGCTACAGCCTGACCGTGCTGACGGGCCCCAGCGGCTCGGGCAAGAGCAGCCTCGCCTTCGATACCCTCTTCGCCGAGGGCCGCCGGCGCTACGTCGAGAGCCTCTCGAGCCAGGCGCGGCAGCTCTTCGGCGAGCTGCGCAAGCCCGACGTCGATCTCGTCGAGGGCCTGAGCCCCGCCGTCGCCGTCGATCAGCACAGCACGAGCCCCGGCCCGCGCTCGACCGTGGGCACGCTCAGCGAGATCGGCAGCTTCCTGCGCCTGCTCTTCGCGCGGGTGGGGGAGCTGGGCGGCGGCGGCTTCCTGCTCGACGCCGAGACGATCCGCGAGCGCCTGGAGAGCCTGCCCGACGGCACGCGCCTGACCCTGCTCGCCCCGCTGATCGAGGAGCGCAAGGGCGCGCAGAAGCAGCTCCTCGACCGCCTGCGCCGCGAGGGGCTCGTCACCCTGCGCGTGAACGGCGAGCTGCGCGACCTCGACGGCGAGCTGCGCCTGGAGCCCGGGCGGCGCAACAGCGTCGATGCCGTCGTCGACCGCCTCGTCACCGGCGAGCGCAGCCGGCGCCGCCTGGCCGAGAGCGCCGAGCGCACCCTCGCCCTCGGCGCGGGTCGTCTGCGCGCCCTCGTCGAGCTGCCGGCCAAGGCCGGCGTGGCCGGCCGCAAGGTCCGCGCGGCGCCGACCGAGGTCTGGGATCTCGCCCTCGCCAAGGACGGCGAGCGCGCCCTGCCCGAGGTCTCGCCCAGCCTCTTCTCCTTCAACAGCCGGCGCGGCGCCTGCCCGGCCTGCCAGGGCCTGGGCAGGAGCCGGCGCATCCGCGAAGGGCTGCTGGTCGCCGATCCGGCGCTCAGCCTGGCCGCCGGCGCGATGCCCATCCTCAGCGGGGCGCGCGGCGCCTGGCTGCTCGCGCAGATCGGCGCCCTCGGCGAGCAGCTCGGCTTTACACTCGCGACGCCTTGGCGCGAGATCCCGGCGGCGGCGCGCGCCACGCTGCTCGGCGGCAGCGGGCGCGGCGAGCTGGACATCCAGCTGAGGAGCCCGCGCGGCCGCGTGCGCAAGACCTTTCCCGGCCTGATCCCCTATCTCGAGCGACGCGCCGCCGAGACGCACAGCGCCGCCCTGCGCCGCAGTCTCGAGGCCCTGATGGGCGACGAGCCCTGTCCCGCCTGCGCCGGCCGCCGCCTCGCGCCCGACGCGCTGCGCATCACGCTGGGCGGGCAGAACATCGCCGAACTGTCCGCCCTGCCGCTCTCCGTCCTCGCCGAGCGCCTGGACGGTCTGCGCTTCTGGGGTCCCCGCCGCGAGGTCGCCGCGCAGCTCTTGCCCGAGATCCGCTCGCGCCTGGATTTCCTCGCCCGCGTCGGGCTCGGCTATCTCAGTCTCGACCGCCCGGCGGCCACGCTATCGGGCGGCGAGCGCCAACGCCTCGCGCTCGCCGAGCAGGTGGGCGCCGCGATGACGGGCGTGCTCTACATCCTCGACGAGCCCTCGATCGGCCTGCACCCCCGTGACCAGCAGGCCCTGCTCGGCACGCTGGCCGCCCTGCGCGACCGCGGCAACACGGTGCTCGTCGTCGAGCACGATCGCGAGACGATCGAGCGCGCGGACTGGGTGATCGACCTCGGGCCGGGCGCCGGCGAGCTGGGGGGGCGCCTTGTCGCGGCGGGCACCCCGACGGCGATCCGCGCCCACCCGGACAGCCCCACCGGTCGCAGCCTGCGCGCCGCCGCGGCCTGGCGGCCGCGGTCGGCGCGGCCGCCGGCGACGGACTGGCTGCGGGTGGAGGGAGCGCGCCGCAACAACCTCAAGGACATCGACGTGCCGATTCCGCTGGGCCGCCTCACCTGCGTGACCGGCGTCTCGGGCAGCGGCAAGAGCAGCCTCGTGCGCGATACGCTCTACCGCCACCTCGCCCGGCGCCTCGGCCACGCCGCCGGCGAGCCCGGCCCCTGCCGCGCCCTGCAGGGCGCCGAGGCGGTGGAGGACGTCGTCAATGTGGACCAGGCGCCGATCGGCCGCTCGCCGCGCAGCAACCCGGCCACCTACGCCGGGCTCTGGAACGAGGTGCGCCGGCTCTTCGCCGCCCTGCCCGAGAGCCGGCTGCGCGGCTACGGCCCCGGCCGCTTCAGCTTCAACGTGAAGGGGGGACGCTGCGAGCACTGCCAGGGCGACGGCGAGCGCAAGGTCGCCCTGCACTTCCTGCCGCCGGCCTCCGTGCCCTGCGAGGTCTGCCGGGGGCGGCGCTTCAATCGCGAGACCCTCGAGATCCACTACCGCGGGCGCACGATCGCCGAGGTGCTCGAGATGACGGTGGCCCAGGCCCAGGCGCACTTCAGCGAGATCCCCAGCCTCGCGCGCGGCCTCGGCGTGCTCGCCGAGGTCGGTCTGGGCTACCTGCGCCTGGGGCAGAGCGCGCTCAGCCTCTCGGGCGGCGAGGCGCAGCGGCTCAGGCTGGCCAAGGAACTCGCGCGGCGCGCGCGCGGACGGGCGGTCTACATCCTCGACGAGCCCAGCACGGGCCTGCACTTCCAGGATGTCAGCACCCTGATGGGCATCCTCCAGCGGCTGGTTGACAAGGGGCACACCGTCATTATAATTGAGCACAATCCCGACATCGTCCGGGAGGCGGACTGGCTCGTCGACCTCGGACCGGAAGGCGGTCCCGCGGGCGGCGAGCTGCTCTTCGCCGGTCCACCCGCCGAGATCCTGGCCTGCCCTCCCCGTCATACCGGAGCCATCCTGCGCGGCCACCCGCAGGGCCGCGACGGCGACGCCAAGGAGCGCTGAGCCCCGCCCGCAGGAGGTGCACCACGGAGACTCCCCGCAAGACCGCCCTCCACGCCTGGCACCGCGAGCAGGGCGGCAAGCTCGTCGATTTCGCCGGCTGGGAACTGCCGGTCCAGTACAGCGGCCTCCTCGACGAGCACCGCGCCGTGCGCCGCGCGGCCGGCCTCTTCGACGTCAGCCACATGGGCGAGATCACCGTCGAGGGCCCGGGCGCCCTTGCCGCCGTGCAGCGCCTCGTCACCAACGACTGCGCCAGGCTCGCCGACGGCCAGGTGCTCTACACCGTCGCCTGCCGCGAGGACGGCGGCGTGCTCGACGACCTGCTCGTCTACCGGCGCGGTCCCGAGCGCTTCCTGCTCGTCGTCAATGCGGCGAACAGCGACAAGCTCGCGGCCTGGGTGGCGCGACAGCTGGGCGGCGCGGCCGCCGTGCGCGACGCCTCCGCCGACTTCGCGCAACTCGCCGTACAGGGGCCGGCCAGCCGCGAGCTCCTGCTCGCCTGCCCGCTGCTGGCGCCCGCCGCGGACGCGCTGCGCGGACTGCCCTTCTATCACTTTGCGGAGCTGCAGATTGCGGGCGAGCCGCTGATCGTCAGCCGCACGGGCTACACGGGCGAGCTGGGATTCGAGTTCTACCTGTCGCCCGCACTGGCGCCGCGGCTTGCCGACGCCCTGCTGGCGGCCGGCCGACCCTGCGGGCTGCAACCGGCGGGCCTGGGCGCCCGCGACACGCTGCGCTTCGAGGCCTCCTACTGCCTCTACGGGCACGAGCTCGACGAGCAGACCGATCCCTTCGAGGCGGGGCTTTTCTGGCTTGTGAAACTGGACAAGGGGGATTTCATTGGCCGCGACGCGCTGCGCGCGCGCAAGGACGCGGCCGCGGCGCGGCGCCTCGTCGGCCTCGCGCTGCCGGGGCGCAAGATCGCCCGCCAGGGCTTCTGTGTCTTCGCCGGCGATGAGCCCGTGGGGGCCGTGACGAGCGGCAGCTTCGCGCCGACCCTCGAGCGCAGCCTCGCCCTGGCGCTGGTGAGCCGGGGCGCGGCGGGCGCGGCGCTCGCGGTGGAAGTGCGCGGCGAGCGCCTGGCGGCCGAGACGCTGAAGCTGCCCTTCTACAGCCAGCCGGCGCTGCGCGCCTAGGGGCGTCGACCGCCGCTGCGCGCCGCGGGCCGAGTCCCCGGGCCGGTCCCGGGGGAGGAAAGGAGAGGACGTGAGCGATATCCCGGGTCAGCTGCGCTACACCAGGGAGCACGAGTGGGTGTCGGTGGAGGGCGCCATCGCCACCATCGGGCTCACGGACTACGCCCAGGGCGAGCTCGGCGACATCATCTATCTCGAGTTGCCCGAGACGGGCACCCACGTCGGCAAGGGCGATCCCTTCGGCACCGTCGAGGCCGTCAAGACGGTGGAGGAGATCTATGCCCCCGTCACCGGCGAGGTCCTCGAGACGAACGCCGGCCTCGAGGCGCATCCCGAACTCGTCAACCAGGCGCCCTACGGCGAGGGCTGGCTCGTGCGCATCCGGATGAGCGATCCCTCCGAACTCGAGCAGCTCCTGGACAGCGAGGGCTACCGGGAGCAGGTGGGAGAGTAGATGCGCGGCTTCGTTCCCCACAGCGAGGGCGAGATCCGGGGGATGCTGGAGGCGATCGGCGTCGCGACCGTCGAGGATCTCTTCGCGAGCGTGCCCGCCGGCTGCCGCTGGCAGGGGGAGTTGCCCCTGGCCGCGGGCCTGGACGAGTACGGCGCCGGGCGGCGCCTCGCCGAGCTGGCCGCGCAGAACGCGCCGGCCGGCGAGCAGCTCAACTTCATGGGCGGCGGGGCCTACGACCGCATCCGGCCGGCGATCGTCGGCCAGATCCTCTCGCGGCCCGAGTTCTACACGGCCTACACGCCCTACCAGCCGGAGGTCGCCCAGGGGACCCTGCAGGTGATCTTCGAATTCCAGACGCTGATGGCGCGCCTGACGGGCATGGCCGTCGCGAATGCCTCCCTCTACGACGGCGCTAGCGCCCTCGCCGAAGCGCTGCTGCTCGCCGGCGCGGCGACGGCGGGCCGGCGCCTGCTGCTGCCGGCGAGCCTCGCGCCCGGCTGCCGCCGCGTCGCCGCCACCTACGCCGGTGGCCAGGCGCTCGCGATCGAGACCCTGCCCTGGGACGCCACGGGCGGCCTCGATCCGCGCGCTCTCGCCGCGGCGCTGGACGCCGACACGGCGGCGGTCGTCGTGCAGCTGCCCAACCACTTCGGCGTCGTCGAGGACCTGGCGGCCATCGCGCCCCGGGTCAAGGCCGCCGGCGCGCTGCTCATCGTGCACGTGGAGCCGACCAGCCTGGGCCTGCTCGAGCCGCCCGGCAGCTTCGGCGCCGACGTCGTCACCGGCGAGGGTCAGAGCCTCGGCCTGCCGCTCAGCTTCGGCGGGCCCTACCTCGGCGTCATGGGCGTCAGCCGCGAGCTGGTGCGCCGCCTGCCCGGCCGCCTCGTCGGCCGCACCGTCGACGCGCTGGGCCGGCCCGGCTTCGTGCTCACCTTGCAGACGCG
>VGXI01000040.1 GCA_016873475.1 bacterium
GCCAGCATCCTCGCGCGCACGGCGGGATTGCTCGAGCTGGACGTCGACCCTGCCGGCCTCGAGGAGATCGCCCGCCGCAGCCGCGGGACGCCGCGCGTGGCCAACCGGCTCCTGCGCCGCCTGCGCGACTTCGCCCAGGTCGAGGGCAGCGGGCGCGTCACCCGCGAGCTGGCGGACTTCGGGCTCGAGCGGCTGAGCGTCGACAGCGCCGGCCTGGACGCCATGGACCGCCGCATCCTGGAGACCCTCATCCGCCACCACGGCGGCGGGCCCGTGGGCGCGACGACCCTCGCCCTCGCGGTCGCCGAGGAGCCGGAGACCCTCGAGGACGTCTACGAGCCCTACCTCATCCAGCAGGGCTTCCTGCGGCGCACGCGGCGCGGCCGCGTGGCGGCCCGCCGGGCCTACGAGCACCTCGGGCTCACGCCGCCGACCGAGGATCCCTCGCTCTTCGAGGAGCCGGCCTGAGGCCTGCCGTGCCCGAGCACCTGAGCGACTACGACTACCCGCTCCCGCCGGAGCGCATCGCCCAGCGCCCCCTGGCGGATCGCGCGGCCTGCCGCCTCCTTCAGCTCGACCTCTCCAGCGGCGCGCTCGCGGACCGCCGCTTCCGCGATCTGCCGGCCCTGCTCGCGCCGGGCGATCTGCTCGTCGTCAACGACACGCGCGTGCTGCCGGCGCGCCTGCGCGGCGAACGCGAGCGCGGCGGGGCCGGTCCGGTCGAACTGCTGCTGCACTCGCCGGGCGCGGACGGCCGCTGGCTCGGCCTGCTGCGCCCGGCCCGCCGCTTCCGCCCCGGCGACGTCTTCCGGGCGGCGGCCGGCCGCGTGCGCATCGCCGTCGAGGAGGCGGGCGGGGCGCCGGGCGGCGAGGGGAGCCGCTGGCTGCGCCTCCTCGCACCGGCCGACTGGCCGGCGGCGATGGCTCTCGCGGGCGAGCTGCCGCTGCCGCCCTACATCGCCCGCCCGGCCGACGCCCGCGACGCCGAGGACTACCAGACCCGCTTCGCCCGCGTGGATGGCGCCGTCGCCGCGCCCACGGCCGGCCTCCACTTCGACGAGGCGCTGCTCGCGGCCCTCGCCGCGCGGGGCGTCGCCCGCGCCGCCCTCACGCTGCACGTGGGCATCGGCACCTTCCAGCCCGTGCGCGCGGAGGACCCGGCCCGCCACGCGATGCACGGCGAGCGCTACGCACTGCCGGCGGCGACGCGCCGCGCCGTGGACGCGACGCGTGCCGCGGGCGGCCGCGTGATCGCCGTCGGCACCACCGTGGCGCGCGCGCTGGAAACGCCGACCGCGGCCGCGTGGGCGGGCGCCGGCGAGCTCGCCGGCGAGACCCGGCTCTTCATCCGGCCGCCCTACGCCTGCCAGCGCCTGGACGGCCTCGTCACCAACTTCCACCTGCCGCGCTCGACCCTGCTGATGCTCGTCGCGGCGCTGGCCGGTCGCGAGCGCATCCTCGCCGCCTATGCGCACGCCTTGCGCGCCGGCTACCGCTTTTTCTCCTATGGCGATGCGATGCTCCTCCTGCCGCCGCCAGCGGCAGCCGGATCGGCGGCCGGGGAGACGCGCGCATGAAGCCCCTCTTCACCCTCGAGGCGGTCGATCCCGAGACCGGCGCCCGCGCCGGGCGCCTCGCGACCGACCACGGGGAGATCCTGACGCCCGTCTTCATGCCCGTCGGCACGCAGGGGGTCGTCAAGGCCCTGACGGCCGAGCAGCTCGAGGCGCTCGGCGCGCGGATCGTCCTCGCCAACACCTACCACCTGTACCTGCGGCCCGGCGCCGCGCGCGTGGCGGCCGCCGGCGGTCTGCACGCCCTCGCCGCCTGGCCGCACGCCCTGCTCAGCGACAGCGGCGGTTACCAGTTCTACTCGCTGCGCGCGCTGAACGCGGTGCGGGAGGAGGGCGTCGGCTTCCGTTCGCATCTCGACGGTTCGCGGCACTTCCTCGGGCCCGAGGACGTGATCGACGTCCAGGCCGCGCTCGGCGCCGACATCGTGATGCCCCTGGACGAGTGCCTGCCCTATCCGAGCGAGCGCGCCCCGGCGGCCGTCGCCCTGGCGCGCACGGCGCGCTGGGCGCGCCGCTGCCGGGACCACCGGGGCCCCGTCTTCAGCGCGCACGGGCACCGGCAGTTCCTCTTCGGCATCGTGCAGGGCGCGAGCTACGCGGATCTGCGCCGGGAGTCGCTGGCGGCGACCTGCGCGCTCGACCTGCCCGGCTACGCGATCGGCGGCCTCGCGGTGGGGGAGCCCAAGTCGCAGCTCTTCGAGCTCACCGGTCTCTGCGCCAGCTTGCTCCCGCCCGACCGGCCGCGCTACCTGATGGGGGTGGGCTTCCCCGAGGACCTCCTGCGCGCCGTCGCCCTCGGGGTCGACATGTTCGACTGCGTGATGCCCACCCGCAACGCCCGCAAGGGGACGCTCTTCACGCGGGCGGGTCGGCTCGTCGTCAAGAACGCGAGCTGCGCCGACGACCAGGCGCCGCCCGATTCCGCTTGCGGCTGTCCCTGCTGTCGTCGTCACAGCCGCGCCTACCTGCGCCACCTCTTCCAGGCCGGCGAGACGACGGCGATGACGCTTGCGACCCTCCACAATCTGTACTTCTATTTGGACTTGATGCGCTCGGCGCGCGCCGCCATTCTGGAGGGGCGCTACGGCGCCTTCCT
The DNA here is from genome assembly GCA_016873475.1 of bacterium. Classification (NCBI taxonomy): domain Bacteria; species bacterium. The sequence continues at coordinate 2,671 of VGXI01000040.1, forward strand.
GCGCGAGTTCTTCGCCGACTACGCGATGGCCACGGATTAGGCCCGCGTCGAGCCAAAGGAGTCCCGATGCCTCTCTTCCTGCAGGCCCAGCAGGCCCCCGCCTGGAGCCCCATCCTCCTGATGGTGGGCATGTTCGCCATCCTCTACTTCTTCATGATCCGCCCGCAGCAGAAGCGCGCCAAGGAGCACCAGGCGATGCTGAAGACCCTCGCCAAGGGCGATCAGGTCCTCACCTCGGGCGGCATTTTCGGCAGCGTCGTCGGGGTCAAGGACGACCGCGTCGTCCTGCGCGTGGACGAGAACTGCAAGCTCGAGGTCGCGATCGGCAACATCACGGCCAAGCTGGGCAAGTAGATGGGTCTGAGCCTCAAGTACATCGGCTGCGACGTGCTGCGCACACGCGGGGAGAAGGTCACCGCCTTCGGCGAGGCGCTCGCGCGCCACCTGCCGCGGATGATCGACATCCTCCATGCCGAGGGCGGTGTGGGCCTCGCGGCGCCGCAGGTCGGGCTCTCCCAGCATTTCTTCATCGTCATCGTCAATGTCGACGACGAGGCGCGCGAGGAGGACGAGATCGTCCTCATGGCCAATGCGGAGATCCGCGAGGCCTCGAAGGAGCAGGTGGTGATCGAAGAGGGCTGCCTGTCGATCCCCGGTCTGCGCGCCGACGTGAAGCGGCCCGAGCGCATTCGGATCGCCTTCCAGGACATCCGGGGCGAGCGCGGCGAGCTGGAAACGGGCGGCCTGCTCGCCCGCATCATCCAGCACGAACTGGACCACTGCGAGGGCGTGCTCTTCATCGATCGCCTGAGTCCGGCCCGGCGCGCCGTGCTCAAGCGGCGCCTCGGCGACATCGAGCGCGACTACGCGCCCCGCAACTGAGCGCCGCGGCCGCCAGAGGTGAGCCCATGACCGCGGATGCTCGCCTGCGCGTCGCCTTTCTCGGGAGTCCGGCGCTGGCCGTGCCGAGCCTCGAGGCGCTGGCCGGCGCTCCCGACATCGCCCTCGCGCAGGTCGTCACCCTCGGCGATCGCCGCCGCGGCCGCCGCGGCGCGCCGGTGCCGACCCCCGTCGGCGCCGCCGCCCTCGCGCTCGAGCTGCCGCTGCGCCGCTGGGAGCCTGGCGAAGCGGCGGCCGTCACCGCCGAGCTGGCCGCGCTGCGGCTCGACGCCATCGTCGTCATCGCCTTCGCGCGCCTGCTCAGTCCCGCGCTGCTCGCCGTGCCGCGTCTGGGTTGTCTGAACCTGCACGCTTCGCTGCTGCCCTGGGGGCGCGGCGCGAGCCCGATCCCGCAGGCCATCCTCGACGGGCTCAGCGAGACCGGGTGGTCGGCGATGCTGATGGACGCGGGCCTGGACACGGGGCCGGTGCTGGCGAGGCGACCGCTCGCGGTGGCGCCGCGCTGGACGGCCGGCGAGCTGAGCGCGGCCCTCGCCGCCGTCGCGCCGGACTTCTTGCTCGCCACCCTGCGCGCCTGGCGCGCGGGCGCTCTGCTCGCCGAGGCCCAGCCAGCAAGCGGTGCGACGCTGACGCGCAAGCTGCCCGCCGAGGCCGGCGCCATCGACTGGCGCGAGCCCGCCCAGCGGCTGGATCGCCGCCTGCGCGCCCTCAGTCCCGAGCCCGGCTGCTGGTGCCGGCGAGGCGGCGAACGCCTGGGGCTGATCGCCGCCGAAGCGGCGCCCGGCCGCGCGGGCGCCGCGCCCGGAGAGGTGATCGCCCTCCGGCCGCGACTCCTCGTCGCCTGCGGCGAGGGCGCGCTCGCGCTCGACGCGCTGCAGCCGCCGGGCCGGCGGCTCATGCCGGCTGCCGCCTACCTGAACGGCCGCCCGCTCGCGCTCGGCGAGCGCCTGGAGAACGGATGAGGATCGCGCCCGCCCGCCTGGCCGCGCTGCGCTGCCTCGCCGCGCTGGACGCGCAGAGCGCGCCCGCCGCCGAGGGCGAGTCCGAAGCCGCCGATTGGGACAGCCTGCAGGAGCGCTGGCTCGGCGACCCTCTGCTCGCCGATCCGCGCGACCGCCGCCTCTTCAGCCAGCTCACCGCGGGCGTGCTCCGCCAGCGGGGGCGTCTGGACGCCCGCCTGCGCCGCCTGACGGGGCGCAGGCAACTGGATCCGCCGCTGCGGGAAGCGCTGCGCCTGGCGCTCTATCAGCTCGAAACGCTGGACCGCCTGCCCGCCCACGCCGTGATCGGCGAGAGCGTGGAGTGGGTGAAGCGCGCCGCGGGGCCGCGGCTCGCGGGCTGGGCCAACGCCCAGCTGCGCAAGTGGCAGCGCGAAGGCGTGCCGGGGGCGGATCCCGCCCCGGCGGACTACCTCGCGCACGCCGAGGCCGTGCTCTCGCTTCCCCGCTGGCTCGCCGAGCGCTGGCGCGCCGAGTTCGGCGTCGAGCGCGCGCTCCGCCTGATGGCCGCGCTGAACCGCCCCCCTGCGCACTGCTTCCGCTGGAATGCGCTGCGGCCTGGGCAGACGGATCTGCTCGCCGCGCTGCGGGCGGCCGGCGGCGCGCCCGAGCCGATCGCCGGCCTGCCGCTCGCCTTTCGCTGGCGCGGGGCCTGGCCGGAGGACTTGGCAGCGGCGCTGGGGCGGGGAGACCTCAGCGTGCAGGACGCCAGCTCCCAGCGCATTGCCGCGCTGCTGGACGGAGGCGCGCCCGGCGACTGGGCGGATCTCTGCGCCGCACCCGGCGGCAAGTGCTGCCACCTCGCCGAGCGCGGGGGCGACGCGCGGCCGCTGCTGGCCGTGGATCGCGATCCGCGGCGCCTGGAGAAAGTGGTTGCCAATGCCCGGCGGCTGGGCTTAAGAGGGCTGCAGGTCGAGTGCGGGGATCTGCGCGCGCTAGCGCCGCGGCCAGTGGACGGGGTTCTGCTCGACGCGCCCTGCAGCGCGCTGGGCACGCTGGCCAGCAATCCGGATGCGCGCTGGCGACTGCGGCCGGCCGACATCGCGCGCCTGGCGATGCGTCAGCGGGAGTTGCTGGCGGCGGCGGCGCGCTGGCCGCGCCCCGGGGGCCGGCTCCTGTACGCCGTCTGCACCTTCACGCCCGAGGAGACGAGCGCGCAGCGGGACTGGTTCCTCGGCGCGCACGCGGAGTTCGCGCTGGAGCCTTTCACGGCGGCGGAGTTGCCCGACGCCCTGCGCACGCCGCTGGGGGAGTATCTCTCGCTGCCCGACCTCGAGCCGGGCACCGCCATGTACGCGTTCCGCTGCCGCCGGCGCCCGCGCGCCGGGGCCGAGCGGGAGGCCGCGGCGAAGGAGGAGGCATGAGCGGCGCGGAGCGACCCCTGCAGCGCGCATTGCGCATCGCCCGGGTGGTGGGGGCGATGCTCGCCATCACCCTGCTCGGCGTTTGGGTCGCCAACCGCTGGCTGCTGCCCCGGCAGGTCGGCGTCGACGAGGCCTTTCCGATGCCCGTCCTCGAAGGCAGCTCGAAGGAGGAGGTCTACAGCCTCTGCGCGCGCAAGGGGCTCGTCCTCAGCGAGCGGCCGCCCGAGTTCGACGCCTCGCTGCCGGCCGGCTACCTGCTGCGCCAGCACCCGGCGGCGGGCACGCAGATCAAGGCCGGCCGCCGCGTGACGGCGGTCTTCTCGGCCGGGCCGCGGATGGTCGCCGTCCCCGATCTGCGCGGGCAGAGCGAGCGGCAGGCCCGCCTCAGCCTCGAGGACCTCGGCCTCCTGCCGGGGGACATCCTGCGCAGTCCCGGCGACCAGCCGGCCGGCGGCATCCTCAGCACGCGGCCGGGGCCGGGCGCGCGCGTCACCCTGGGGGCCCGTGTCGATCTGCTGCTCAGCGACGGCGATGGGAGCCGCGGTTTCCTGATGCCCGATCTCACGCGCAAGCCCCTGGACACCGCCCTCGCCCTGCTCGCCGATGCCGGGCTCGGCAAGCCGCAGATCCGCTATCGCAGCGCGCCCGGACGCGGCGCGGGCAGCATCCTCGCCCAGACGCCTGCCGCGGGGACACGCCTGGAGAAGGGGGACGCGATTGAGCTGGTGGTCGCATCTCGATCGGACTAGGGTCGGCGTTGCGCCCTCCCTGCTCGGCGGCGACCTCGCCCGACTGGCCGAGGAGGTGGCTGCCGTCGAGGCGGCTGGTGCGGACGTCCTGCACCTGGACGTGATGGACGGGCACTTCGTGCCCAACCTCACCTTCGGCGCGCCGGTCTGCGCCGCGATCGGCCGCGTGGCGCAGCTGCCCCTCGACTGCCACCTGATGATCGAGCGCCCCCTGGAGAGTCTCGGCGACTACCTCGCCGCCGGCTGCCGGGGCCTGACCCTGCACCTGGAAGCCCTGAGCGACCCGGGCGCTGCCCTCGCCACCCTGCGCCGGGCCGGCGTCCTCGCCGGGCTCTCCCTGCGACCGGGGACGCCGCTGCCGCCGCCCGGGCCCCTCTGGGCGGGCCTGGACCTGCTGCTCGTGATGAGCGTCGAGCCCGGCTTCTGCGGGCAGAGCTTCCAGCCCGCGGCCCTGGACAAGGTCCGGGCGGCCGCCGCGCTGCGCCGGCGCGAGGGCCTGGACTTCGCGATCGAGGTCGATGGGGGCATCGGCCCCGCCCAGGCCGGCCCCCTGCGCGCCGCCGGCGCCGACCTGCTGGTGGCGGCCAGCGCCGTCATGGGCCGGCCCGACCGCCGGGCGGCCATCGCGGCCCTCCGGGACGCGGCCGCCGCAGCCGTGAAATAGGGCTGCCGCTGCCCGCTTTTTGCCCGACCCAGGGGCTTGTCAGCCCAGATAAGCTCTGGTATATTGCCGACTTCGTGCGCCTCGGCCCGGCCTGGCCCAGGCTCTTCCGGAGGCGGCCGTGTTCCAGAACCTCAGCGAGCGCTTGGACTCCGTCATCGCCAAGCTGAGGGGCAAGGGCAAGCTGCGCGAGGAGGACGTCCAGGAGGCCCTGCGCGAGGTGCGCCGGGCCCTGCTCGAGGCCGACGTGCACTTCGGCGTCACGCGGGACTTCGTGGCGCGCGTGCGCGAGGCCGCCGTCGGCCAGGAGGCCGCGGGCGGCCTGACGAGCGCCCAGCAGGTGGTGGGCATCGTCCACGCCGAGCTGGTGCGCCTGCTCGGCGAGCGGCACCGCGACCTCGCGCTGCGCACGAGCCCGGTGGCGACGATCATGCTCGTCGGCCTGCAGGGCGCGGGCAAGACGAGCTTCGCCGCCAAGCTGGGCGGCCAGTTGCGCCGGCAGGGCCGGCGCCCGCTGCTGGCGGGCGTGGACATCTACCGGCCGGCGGCGATGGAGCAGCTCGCGGTGCTGGGGCGGCAGATCGACCTGCCCGTGCATCTGGACCGCGAGCGGCGGGACGTGGTCGCGATCGCGCGGGCCGGCCGCGCGGCGGCGCGTGAGCGCCTCTGCGATACGATGATCCTCGACACGGCGGGTCGCCTGCACGTGGACGAGGCGCTGATGGAGGAACTCGCGGCGCTGAACGCGGCGCTCGCGCCCGACGAGATCCTCTTGGTGCTGGATGCGATGGCGGGCCAGGAGGCGGTGCGCGTCGCCGAGGCCTTCCAGGCCCGGCTGGCGCTGACCGGCGTGCTCCTGAGCAAGCTCGACGGCGATGCCCGCGGGGGCGCCGCCCTCTCGGTGCGCGCCGTCACGGGGCTGCCGATCAAGTACGCCGGCGTCGGCGAGACGGTGAAGGACATCGAGCCCTTCCACCCGGATCGCCTGGCCGGTCGCATCCTCGGCATGGGCGACGTGCTCTCGCTGGTGGAGAAGGTCCAGGCCGAGCACGATCAGGTCGAGGCGGAACGGCTCGAGCAGAAGCTGCGCAGGGAGGGCCTCGATCTCGAGGATCTGCTCGGCCAGCTCGAGAGGCTGCAGAAGCTGGGGCCGATGAACAAGCTCCTGGGGATGCTGCCCGGCATGGGCAAGCTGCAGGCCCAGGGGATGAACGTGGATGAGCGCGAGCTCCTGCGCCTGCGCGCGATCATCCAGTCGATGACCCGGCAGGAGCGCCGCCGGCCGGAGCTCATCGACGGCAGCCGGCGCCGCCGCATCGCGCGGGGCAGCGGCACGACGGTGCAGGAGATCAACCAGCTGCTCAAGCAGCATGGGGAGATGCGCAGGCTGCTGAAGACCATCGGCCGCCTGAAGGGGAAGGGGCGCGTCCCGGGCGCGGTCCGCGGCGGCCTCGGCAACTGAAACGGAGGTTTCCTGTTGGCAACGATGATTCGCATGACCCGCATGGGCTCGATGAAGCGACCCTTCTACCGCCTGGTCGTCGTGGACTCGCGCGACCGGCGCGATGGGCGCTACATCGAGAACCTGGGCTTCTATGACCCCATGCCGGCGGCGATGCAGCTCCAGCTGAACGAGGAGCGCATCCTCCACTGGCTCGGCCAGGGCGCGCAGCCCTCGGGCACCGCCGAGAGCCTGATGCGCCGCCAGGGCATCCTGGAGAAGTTCCGGCTGCTGCGCATGGGCGTCAGCGCCGAGGAGCTGCCGGGCAAGCTCGCCGAGTGGAAGGCGAAGCAGCCCCGCCGCGGCGCCGCCACCCCGAGCTACGCCGAGAAGAAGGCCCAGAAGAAGAGCGCGAGCAAGACGGCGGGCGAGAGCGCCGGCGAGGCGACGGAGGCCTAGCGGATGCCTGAGGTCGAGCGGCTTCTGCGCTACGTGGCGGACTCGCTCGTGGAGGCGCCCGAGCGCGTGCGCATCGAGAAGGAGGCCCAGGGCGACGAGGACGTCTACACGCTGCTCCTGGCGCCGGACGACCTGGGCCGGCTGATCGGCCGCCACGGCAAGACGGCGGAGGCCCTGCGGACCCTGCTCACGGCCGCCGGCCGTCGCGGCGACCGCAAGGTGAGCCTGCGCATCCGTGAGCAGGAGTGAGGCGGGCGGCGAGACCCGCATCGTGCTCGGGCGCGTGCTGCGCCCGGTCGGGATCAAGGGCGAGCTGAAGCTGCTGCCCTCGCCCGACTTCTGGCCGGAGGCGTTGGCCTCGCGCCGCTTGCGTCTGGCCGGGGCGGCGAGCGAGCGGCCGGTGAGCGTGATCCAGACCCGGCCGGCGGGCGATTGCCTGGTCCTCCGCCTGGCCGAGCTCGGCGATCGCGAAGGAGCGGAGGCCCAGCGCGACGCGGAGCTGGTCCTGGCTGGCGAGCTGGACGTGGCGGCCCCGGAAACGCCGCGCGCCTGGCAGCTCCTGGGCATGCAGGTGGCCCTGGCGGCGGACGGGACGGCGCTGGGCAGCGTGGTGGGCTTGGCGCCGCTGCCGGGTCAGGCCCTGCTGCAGGTGAAGGGCGAGACGAAGGTGTACGAGATCCCCTTCGTCCCGCCCATCCTCTGCGGCATCGACTGGGCGGCGCGACGGATCACGATCGATCCGCCGGCGGGCCTCTTGGAGCTGTGAGGGCGAGGCGTGGTCATCAACGTGGTCAGCCTCTTTCCCGACTTCCTGCGCGAGGCGCTGCGGGTCGGGATCCTCGAGCGCGCCGAGGCGCGGGGGGTGGTCAGCTATCGCTTCGCCAGTCCGCGCGACTTCGCGGTGGACCGGCACGGGACGGTGGACGACTACCCCTACGGCGGCGGCGCGGGGATGATCTTGATGGCGCCGCCGCTGGTGGAAGCGGTGGAGTCGCTCGCGCGACAGAGTGACCACCCGGGGCACCCGGTGATCCTCCTGTCGCCGCGCGGCAGGCGCTTCGATCAGGCGACCGCGCGCCGCCTGAGCCGGGAGCAGGAGTTCACCCTGATCTGTGGGCGTTACAAGGACGTCGACGAGAGGGTGCGCGACTTGGTGGTCAGCGAGGAGATCTCCCTGGGGGACTTCGTGCTGACCGGGGGGGAGCCGGCGGCGATCTGCGTGATCGACGCAGTGCTCAGGCTCCTGCCCGACGTGATGAGCGACCTCGAGTCGGCGGAGGCCGACTCCTTCGGGGCGGACAAGGGCGGCCTGCTGGACTGGCCCCACTACACGCGCCCGGAGCGCTATCGCGACCTGGCGGTGCCCGCCGTCCTGAAGAGCGGGAACCATGCGAAGATCGAGAGCTGGCGCCGGGGAGAGTCCCTGCGCCTCACCCGGAAGCACCGTCCCGATCTCCTCGCCCGGCAGGGCGGCGGGGAGCGCGAGGCGGATCAGTAGGGCTCGGCCGGCGGCGCCGGCGGGGGCGGCACAGGAGAGGCCATGAACATCGTCGACGCGGTCAGGAACCAGCAGTTGAAGGACGGGATCCCCGACTTCAATGTGGGCGACACGGTGAAATTCCGGGTCAAGGTGATCGAGGGCAACAAGGAGCGCTTCCAGCCCTTCCAGGGCACGGTGATCCAGCGCCGCGGCAGCGGCGTCGAGGCCACCTTCACGGTGCGCAAGATCTCCGGCAACATCGGCGTGGAGCGCGTCTTCCCGCTGCACAGTCCGAACATCAGCGACCTCGAGGTCGTTCGCCGCGGCAAGGTCCGGCGCGCGAAGCTCTACTACCTGCGCGGACTCAGCGGCAAGAAGGCCCGCATCTCGAGCCGTCGCGAGGCCCCACCTCAGGAGACCGAGAAGAAGGACTGACGGCGTCGACATGTCCAGCAGCGCTGCCAAGGGCCGGATCCCCAGCGGGGCGCCGGCCCTTGCGGCTGAGGCGTTGCTCGCCGCGCCGGCCGTCTTCCTCGCCGCCCCGCTGGCCACCCAGGCGGCCGCCCTCGCCGGTCTCGCGCCCGCGGCGCGAGAGCCCTGGCTCCTGCTCCTCGCTGCGGATCCCCGCCAGGGGGCGCGCGCACTGGCATCCCGCTTGCGCCGGGAAGAGGCGAAGCTGGCGGCGCGCGAGCGGCGCTGGCAGGCACTGGCTGCCTTCGATCGCGAAGCGGCCGCGGGCAGCCGGCTCGCCGGCGTCGACGAGGTCGGCCGCGGTCCCCTGGCCGGTCCCGTCACCGCCGCCGCGCTCATCCTGCCCCCGGATTACCATGCCCCGGGTCTGGACGACTCCAAGCGTCTGAGCCCGGCCGCCCGCGAGCGCTGGTCCGAGCGCCTGCGCGCCGACGCCGTCGCCTGGGCCATTGCCGACGAGCCGGCCGAGCGGATCGACGCCCGCGGCATCCGCGCGGCCGTCTTCGCGGCGATGGCCCGCGCGCTGCGCGCGCTCTCCCCGCGCGCCGAGCGCGTGCTCATCGACGGCCGCGAGCTGCCGCCGGGCGCACGCATCAGCCGCGCGATCGTGGACGGCGACGCGAAGAGCCTCGCCGTCGCCGGCGCCTCGGTGCTCGCGAAGGTGCACCGGGACGCGCTGATGCGGGAGGCGGATCGCGAGTGGCCCGGCTACGGCTTCGCCGAGCACAAGGGCTACGGCAGCCCCGCGCACATCGCTGCCCTCCTGGAGCTGGGGCCCTGCCCCCTGCACCGCCGGAGTTTCTGTGGACGCTGGCTGCCTGCCGCGGCGGGCGCTGGGCGATCTCGGTGAGGAGATCGCCGAGCGCTTCCTCGCGCTCAAGGGCCTGACCATCCTCGCGCGCAAGCTGCGCATCGCTCAGAAAGAGATTGACCTGCTCGCGCGCGACGGCGACTGTCTCGTCTTCGTGGAGGTGCGCCTGCGCCGCGGCGATCGCTACGGCACGGCCCTCGCCAGCCTCGGACCGCGCAAGCAGCAGCACCTGCGCGCCGCGCTGCGCGAGGCGGTGCTGCGCCGGGGCTGGCGGGGCGCCTACCGGCTCGACCTCATCACCCTGGATCTGGACCGCGCGCGCGAGCGCCTGCTGCTCGAGCACTATCGCGGCCTCTAGACCGACACCGGCGACGGCGGATGGCACAGGTCCTCGCGACAGTCCTCGCCTGCCTGAGCAGCCTGCTGCTCGGGCGCCTGGCCATCGCGGCCGCACCGCGCCTGCGCTTCCTCGATCCGCCGGGCGCCCGCAAGCTGCAGGCGCGGCCGGTGCCCGTGCTCGGCGGCGCCGCGATCTTCCTCGGGCTCTTGCTGGGGGTGGCGCCCGGGCTGGCGGGGCCCGAGCGCTTCCTGCTCGGGCGCTGGCTGACGGCCGGCGCCTGGCTGCTCGCCTTGGGCATGGTCGACGACCGCCGCGGCCTCGGGCCCTTGGCCCGCCTGGTCGGGCAGCTACTCGCGGCCTTGCTCTTCCTGCCGGAACTGAGCGCCTGGCTGGGGCCGGATTGGGTCTGGCCGGCGCGCGCGATCGGCCTGCTCTGGCTGCTCGGGCTGATCAACGCCTTCAATTTCCTGGACAACATGGACGGCGCCGCGGCGAGCACGGCCTTCTGGACGGCGCTCGCGCTCGGCCTCAGCCTCGCCACGGCGGGTGGCGCCGCGCTCGCCGACGGACTCTGGCCGCTGGCGGGCGCGCTGCTCGGCTTCCTTTGGTGGAATCGGCCGCCGGCGCGCCTCTACATGGGCGACGCCGGCGCGACCTGCCTCGGCTTCAGCCTGGGGCTCTTCGCGCTGCTCGCCGTGGGCCGCGCGTCGCTGTCGCCCTGGCTGGCGCCGCTCTTCCTGGCGGTGCCGCTCTACGACACGGCGAGCGTGTGCTGGATCCGCTGGCGAGAGGGGCGGCCGCTCTGGGTTGGGGACCGCCGGCACGCAACGCACCGTCTGCTCGCGCGGGGCGCCGGCATCGGCCGCACCCTGGCGACCATCAATGTCTGGACGCTAGCAGCGGCGGCCCTGGCGCTCGGCTGGGGCGAACGCGGCGCCGCTTGGCTGCCATTGGGGGCAGCCCTGGCCCTGGCCCTGGGCGTCTTCGGCTGGGAGCGCAACTGGGAGCGCCGGCGCGCGGCCGCCGGCGAGCCGCCGCGGCGCGGCTAGTAGAGGTCCTCCTCGTCGCCGATCTCGTCCTCGAGGAACTCGTCGAAGTCCTCCTCGATCTCCTCGATGTCCTCCGACTGCTCCCAGGTCTCGTCCTCGTCGACTTCGATGCGGCCCTCACCGAGGCAGAAGGGGCATTCGTCGTCCTCCAGGATCCCCGTGCCGCCGCACTCGTCGCAGGTCACCGGCTTCTTGTTGCTCATCGCTCATCGAACCCTGGCTGAGGTCCGCGGGGTCCCCGAGGGCGGGGGCGCATCCGACCGGAATGCGCTGAGGATGTTAGTCCGGGTCATCGGGCTGTCAAGGGAAAGCGTGAAGGCGGTGGACAGTGGGCCCGGCGGCTGTCGCCCGCCCGCTGCAGGAGCGGCGGGGGAGCCCCGGCGCGCGGCGCGCGCCCGGGCGGCCTCGGGCTTGCTCCTTCCGCTTGACCGCGTGGAGCGGGAGGAGGTCCAGCTCGCCCGCGGCCTGCCGGCGCTCAGCCTCGTCGGTCTGGCGGGCGCGGCCACGCGCGAGAGCCGGGAACGCGTCTGCGGCGCTCTGCGGGAGAGCGGCTTCGAGCTGCCGGCCGGCCGCGTGACCGTCAACCTTGCCCCCGCCGAAGAGCCCAAGGAGGGCAGCGCCTTCGACCTGCCGATGGCCCTCGGCCTGCTCGAAGTGAGCGGCCAGCTCCGGCCGCGCCGCGGCCGCGACTGGTGGTTCCTCGGCGAGCTGGGACTGGACGGCCGCCTGCTCCCCTTGCGCGGCGCCTTGCCCCTCGGCCTGGCCGCGCTCGGCGGCGGCGCCGCCGGTCTGGTGCTGCCCATGGGCAACCTGGCGGAGGCTGCCTATCTGGAGGGATTGCCGCTGCTGCCGCTGGGCAGTCTGCGCGAGGCCGTCGACTGGCTCGAGGGGCGGGCGGCCGGCGGCGTGCGGCCGGCGCCGCCGCTCGCCGGGCGCACCGCGCCGCTGGCGCCGCTGCTGCTGCCCGGCGGATCCGCGCTCCGGCGCGCGCTCGCAGCCGCGGCGGTGGGCGGCCACAACCTGCTGCTGCTCGGCGCGCCCGGCAACGGCAAGTCGACGCTCGCGCGGAGCCTGGCCGCGCTGCTGCCGCCCCTGGATCGCCGCGAACGCCGGGAGGTGATGGCCCTGCGCTCGGCCGCGGGCCTCGCCGTGGATGGCTCGCGCTGCCGTCCCTTCCGGGCGCCGCACCACAGCCTCAGCCTGGCCGGCCTCCTGGGCCGCCAGGGCGCGGGGGCGAGGCCGGGCGAACTGAGCCTGGCGCACCGGGGCCTGCTCTTCCTCGACGAGCTGCCCGAGTACCACCGCGACGTCCTCGAGGCGCTGCGCGAGCCGCTGGAGGAGGGGAGCCTCGTCGTCAGCCGGGGCGCGGGCAGCCTGCGCTGGCCGGCTCGCTTCCAGCTGGTCGCGGCGATGAACCCCTGTCCCTGCGGCCAGAGCCTGCGGGGCCGCGAGCACTGCCGCTGCACGCCGGGCCAGGTGCAGCGCTACCGCGCGCGCATCTCGGGCCCCCTGCTCGACCGCATCGATCTCATCCTGGAGCTACCGGCCTGGCGACCGGGCGATCCGAACGCCTGGCTGGGCGCGGAGGGGCAGCGCGCGCTGGGCCGGCGGATCCTGCGCGCCCGCCGGCGCCTGCGCGGGTGGGGCGCCTCCGACCCGGCCCCGGCCGACCAGGACTGGCTGGATCGCCGACTCGCCGAGGTCGGCGCCAGCTACCGTCAGCGCCTGAAGCTCACGGGGATCGCGCGCAGCCTGGCGGCGCTCGACGGCCGGCCCCGCGCTGGCCGCGCCGAGCTCCTGGAAGCGCTGGATCTGGGCCTGCGCTGGCGCCTCGCCCTGCGCGACCCACCGGTCGCCTAGCATTCAAGGGGATGCAACTCTCCCTTGCATCTCCATGGACAGGAGTCAGTTGCAATGCAGGGACGGCTTGGCAACTCGCGGCTCCGATGGTATCCTATTGGCAGCCGCACACCGCGAGAGGGGTCCGCCTCCTTCGCTTCCGGGGTCGACGGGCGCAGGTCGCCCGCGCGCTGAGGATTGGTTTCGATGCGCCTCTTCAGTTGGCTGCCCCTCTTCTTCCTGCTGCAGTACAGCCTCTGCGGGCAGCAGGACCCGGTGCCGCTCGAGCCGGGCTCGCTGACCGTCGTCGCGATCGACGCCGGCGGCGATCCGATCGCCGAGGTCGCGATCCGTCTCGGCGGCGTCCTGCAGACCCAGCTCGCGCCGGCGACCTTCGCCATCGATCCGGGCCTGCCGGTCCTCGTGGCCGTCTCGCGGCCGAACTACGCCTTCAGCCCCGCCGAAGCCAGCATCACCCTGAGCGCCGGCGAGACGGACACCTTGCGCTTCCTCGGCAGTGGCGATCCCGCGCAGCTGACGGTCCTCGCCGAGGACCCTGCCGGCGCGGCGATCCCGGGCGTCGCCATCCGCCTCGACGGCACCACTCAGCTCCAGACGGCCCCGCTCACCCTCGCGCTGGTGCCGGAGCAGGCCTATCTCCTCAGCGCGGAGCACCCCGACTGGAGCTTCGCGCCCGTGGACACGAGCGTCACCCTGAGCGCGGGGACGCTCGCTACCCTGCGCTTCAGGGGCAGCGAGATCCCGCGCCGGCTCGTCATCGTCGAGGACTTCACGAACGTCAACTGCCCCAACTGCCCCGAGGCCGACGAGGCAGTCTGGGCGGCGGTGGAGGCGGCCTCGAGCGAGGCACTGCCGCTCTTCTACCACGTCTGGTGGCCAGCCGGCGGCGACCCCTTCTACATCTACGGCCTGCTGAACAACTCGAACCTACCGATGCCGCTGGGGCTGGCGCAGCAGCGCGTCAGTTTCTACGGTGTCAGTGCCACGCCCCGCGTCAGTGTCGATGGCGTCAAGACCAGCGACGACTTCGACAGTCAGGTGACCTTGGCGGCGATCGAGGCCGGCCTCGCGCAGGCGCCCGTGCTGGCGATGACGGTCGCCTACGCGGGTGGGGCCAGCGAGGTCGTCGTCACGGGAGCGGTCACCGGCGCGCCAGGCCCCGGACCCTGGCGCCTCTACGTCCTCATCTACGAGACCGAGGTCGTCTTCCTGGGCGGAAGCAACGGCCAGACGCTCTTCCGCAACACGGTGCGCCATGCCAACGCCGCCAGCGGCGTGATGGGCGTCCCGGTCGACCTCGTCCCGGGCGGCGAGTTCGGGACGACCTTCAGCTTCACGCCGGGCGCGGCCGCCGTGCTCGCCAATCTGCGCGCCGTCGCCTTCGTCCAGAACCCCGATACCAAAGTCATCCTCGATGCTGCCACTGCCGCACCCGGAGGTCCTTGAGCATGCGCCGCCATCTGCTGTCGTCCCTGCTGGCCTGGAGTCTGTGTGGCGTGGCCCTGCCCGCCGCCGCCGCCGTCGAATTCAGCTGGAGCACGCCGACCCTGGTGCGGACCGGCGGTGAGTTCGCCTACCTCGAATTCTATGGCCTCCTATCCAATACGGGCACGGAGCGGGACACCTATGCGCTCCACAAGGAGGATCTGCTGCCGAACGACTTCGTCTGGAGCACCTCGATCTGCGTCGGCGGATTCTGCTACGCCCCCTTCGTCACCGACATCACTACCCCTCCCGTGGACCCGGGGAGCAGCCTGGACATCCGCCTCGACTTCACGATCGGCATGGCGGTTGGCACGGGCTACGGCAGGCTGCGGGTGAGCAGCGTCACCGACCCGCAGCAGATGGAGGAGCGCGGCTTCGTCGCCATCCACAACGCCGCCGACCTGCTCGTCATCGACGATTGCGACGACCCCTTCCTCGCCTTCGGTCACTTCAACGCGATCGCCCCGCAGCTCGCCGGCGAGACCCTCGGCCACTGGCCGCGCGCCCTGCAGCTGCCAACCCTCGCCGAGCTGCAGACCTTCCCCATCGTGTTCTGGCTGACCGGCGAGAGCCAGTCGACCCTGGACGCTTCCGACCGCGCCCTGCTCGGCAGCTACCTGACGGGGGCCGGCGCCCTGCTCGTCTCGGGCGACGAGATCGCCTGGGACCTCTGCGATCCCGCGAGCCCGCACTACAGCGCGGCGAACGTGCAATGGGTGAGCAGCTTCTTTGACATCACCTACGAGCTGGACATGGGCGGCACCAGCGTCGTCGGCGCGCCGGGCAGCGACGTGGGTGCCGGCCTCGCCTTCGCGCTCGCCGACCCGGCAGCGAACCCGGACGTGATCAGCCTCAGCCGGGCGGGCGCCCTGCAGTTCAGCTACGGCGGCGGCGGCGGCGCCGGCAGTCTGAGCACGGGCGGCAAGCGCATCCTCTACCTCGGCTTCGACCTCGCGGACGTGCCGGCCGGCCCGCAGGCCGCGCTGCTGGACAACGCGCTCATCGCCCTCGCCGCGCCCTCGGCCAGCGACACGCCGGCCCTGCCCGCGCGTCTGACCCTCCTGCCCAACCAGCCCAACCCCTTCAATCCGAAGACGACCTTGCGCTTCCAGGCGCCGGCCGCTGGCCTCGCGCTGGTCGAGGTGCTGGACCTGCGCGGTCGCGTGCTGACGAGCTTCACGGCCGAGCTGCGCGCCGGCGAGAACGCGCTGCCCTTCACCGCGGTGGACGCCGCGGGCCGCCCGCTCGCGAGCGGCACCTACTTCTACCGCGTGCAGCTGAACGGGGAGTCCGTCAGCGGCAAGATGACACTGCTCAAGTAGCACTCCGGAAAGGACGCTGGATGCGACGCCTCCTCCTCGCGGCCATCTGCCTGCTTCTGGCGACAGGAGCCGGCGCGGCCGAGAAGCAGCTGCCGAGCTTCACGCTCACCGACCTCGACGGCAAGCCGGTCACCTCCGCGAGCCTGATCGGGGATGGGCCCGTCCTGCTGAACTTCTGGGCCACCTGGTGCAAGCCCTGCCTGGCCGAGCAGCCGAAGCTGAAGACCTTTGCCGAGCAGTGGGCGGGCAAGGGCTTTCGCGTGGTCTCGATCAGCATCGACGACCCGCGCACGGCCAAGCAGGTGAAACCCTTCGTGCATCGGCACGGGCTCGGCTTCCCCGTCTACCTGGACGCCAACCAGGAGGCCTATCGCAAGCTGGGCGGGCGCGCCGTTCCCTTCAATGTGCTCGTCGGCTCCGACGGCAGCCTGCTCTCGGCCACGATGGGCTACAAGGACCAGGATGCGGAGACCTGGGGCACCCTGATCGAGGCGGACCTGGCGGCGCGGGCGAAGGCGGGGGAGGCGAAGCCGAGTGACTAGGCGGGCAGCGGCCCTCGCGGTCGCGCTCCTGGCCGGTCTCGCGGGCGGCGCCCGCGCGATCGGCGGGGACCTCAGCGTGCAGGCGCAGAACGACCTGCAGGCGAGCCACGACATCGAGACCGAGCGGGACATCATCGAGAACTGGCTGGACCTGGACCTCTACGGCCAGGACTTCCAGCTCGGCCTGCGCTACTCGAGCTTCGCGCCGCCGGACCCCATCGTCTCCACCGACCAGAAGAGCAGCGAGGGGATCACGCACCGCTTCGCCGAGCTGCAGCTCAGCCAGACGCACCTGCGCGTGGGCACCTTCACCAAGCTCTTCGGCCGCGGGCTCGCGCTGCGCAGCTTCGAGAACCGCGACCTGCGCCTGGACACCAACCTCGACGGCTTCCTCATCGGGCAGGAGGGCGGCTGGTGGCGGGGCAGCCTGCTCTCGGGCCGGGTGGCCACGGGCCAGCTGGAAACGGCGGTGCGCGAGCGCGCCGACCGCCTGAGCGGCGCCGACCTCGAGGCGGGGCATGGCCCGCTGACCCTGGGGGGCTCCTTCCTCACGCTCGAGCGGCCGAACTCGCCGGCGCGGCCCGAGGTGCACGCCCTGCGCGCGAGCTTTGCCAAGGGGCCGTTCTCGCTCGATTGGGAGGGCGCGCGCCACCTGCCCGACGAGGCGCTGGGCGAGGACCGCCGCGGCGCCGGCCACGTCGTGGAAGGCTCCTACCTGATCGGTCCGCTGGGCCTCTACGCCGGCTACAAGCGCTACCGCGACATGGCCGTGCTCACCCAGGATCAGAAGCTGATGAATCAGCCGCCGGTGCTGATCCACGACCCGCGCGCGACCTTGATGAACCGGCACCCGCACCAGCTCGACCCCGACGACGAGAAGGGCCTCCTGGCGGACGTCTCGCTCAGCACCTCGCTCGGCGAGTTCCTCGTCTCCTATGCCGAGACCCAGCACATCGACGAGACCTTCGGCCAGAACAGCTTCCAGGAGTCCTTCCTCGAGTGGGACCGGACGGGCCTGGGCCCCTTCGAGTCGGCGCACGCGATCGTCGACTTCCAGACGGTGCCCTA
>VGXI01000041.1 GCA_016873475.1 bacterium
AAGACGCGCTCGGGCCGCGCGGTCACTCTGCGCATCTACGTGCGCGCCGGCGACCTCGCCAAGACGCCCCACGCGATGCGCTCGCTGAAGAAGTCCATGCAGTGGGACGAGGAGACCTTCGGCCTCGAGTACGACCTCGACGTGTTCAACATCGTCGCCGTCAGCGACTTCAACATGGGCGCCATGGAGAACAAGTCGCTGAACATCTTCAACTCGAAGTACGTGCTGGCCAGCGAGGCCACGGCCACGGATGTCGACTACGTCAACGTCGAGGGCGTCATCGCCCACGAGTACTTCCACAACTGGACGGGCAACCGCGTCACCCTGTCGAGCTGGTTCCACCTGAGCCTGAAGGAAGGGCTCACCGTGTTCCGCGACCAGCAGTTCACGGCCGACATGAGCTCGGCCGCGGTCAAGCGCATCGACGACGTGCGCACCCTGCGCGCCAGCCAGTTCCCCGAGGACGCCGGCCCGATGGCGCACCCGATCCGCCCGGCCAGCTACATCGAGATGAACAACTTCTACACGACGACGGTCTACGAGAAAGGCGCCGAGGTCATCCGCATGATCCACACCCTGCTCGGCCCCGCCGGCTTCCGCAAGGGGATGGACCTCTACTTCCAGCGCCACGACGGCCAGGCCGTGACCACCGACGACTTCGTCGCCGCAATGGCCGACGCCACGGCCGTCGACCTCGGGCAGTTCAGGCTCTGGTACGACCAGGCCGGCACGCCCACCCTGAAGGTCAAGCGCGCCTACGACGCCGCCGCCAAGCGCTTCACGCTCACCGTGAAGCAGGTGATCCCCGACACGCCGGGCCAGACGAACAAGCAGCCCATGCACATCCCCTTCGCCATGGGCCTGCTCGACGCCGCCGGCCGCGAGATCCCGCTGCGCCTTGACGGTGAGGCCAAGGCCCGCGGCGGCCACCGCGTGCTCGACCTGCGCGCCGGCGAGGAGCGCTTCGTCTTCGTCGACGTGCCCGCGGCCCCGGTACCGTCGCTCCTGCGCGGCTTCTCGGCGCCGGTCTACCTGGAGACCGACCTCAGCCACGCCGAGCTGAGCTTCCTCATGGGCCACGACCCCGACAGCTTCAGCCGCTGGGAGGCCGGCCAGCAGCTCGCCACCGATCTGCTGCTCGGCCTGATCGCCGATCACGCCGCCGGCCGGCCCCTGAAGGCCGCGCCCGTATTGATCGAGGCCTTCCGCGCCGTGCTCGCCGACCGCGCCCTCGACCCCGCGCTCGCGGCGATGACCCTCACCCTGCCCGACAGCAAGACCCTCGCCGAGCGCGTCGCGGTGATCGACCCCGAGGCCATCCACGCGGCGCGAAGATTCCTGCGCAAGAGCATCGGCGCCGCGCTGCGCGAGGACTTCGCGGGCGTCTACAAGGCGAACCAGGACGCGGGCCCCTACGCGATCGATCCCGCGGCCATGGGCCGGCGCAGCCTCAAGAACTGCGCGCTCGCCTATCTCGCCAGCCAGGAGGACGCGGCGGGCCGCAGCCTCGCCCTCGACCAGTACAAGCGCGCCGACAACATGACCGACAGCTTCGCCGCGCTCTCCGTGCTCGCCGACCAGGAGGGCCTCGAGCGCGAGCAGGCCCTCGTCGACTTCGCCGCGCGCTGGCAGGCAGACGAGCTGGTCATGGACAAGTGGTTCACCGTGCAGGCGATGTCCACGCTGCCCGGCACCCTGGCGCGGGTGGAGACGCTCACGCGGCACGCCGCCTTCGACATCAAGAATCCCAACCGCGTGCGCGCCCTGATCAGCAGCTTCGCCCACGGCAACCTGCTGCGCTTCCACGCGGCCGACGGCAGCGGCTACCGCTTCATCGCCGACCGCGTGCTCGACCTCGACACGCTGAACCCGCAGGTCGCCGCGCGCCTCGTCGCCTGCTTCA
Organism: bacterium; assembly: GCA_016873475.1. Taxonomy (NCBI): domain Bacteria; species bacterium. The sequence goes on from VGXI01000041.1 coordinate 1,904, forward strand.
ACCGCTGGACCAAGTTCGACCGCGCGCGTCAGGAGCTGATGCGCGGCGAGCTGGAGCGCATCGCGGCGAAGCCGGGCCTCTCGCGGAACGTCTACGAGATCGTCTCCAAGGCCCTGGCGATGGCCGAGGCGGCCACGGGCTAGCGCGCGTCTGGCATGAGACACGCGCCCGAGCGGCTCTCCCGCGCCGGCTCGCGGCGACAGCTGTTTTCGCAGTGACCCACTTGACTTGCGCGGATGGCCATAGTATAATACTAGCCTCCCCGCCTCCCGCGTCCTCGATCCTGCGAGGACCTTTCATGTCCGAGTTCCTGCCGAATCTCCCCGCCGCTGCGGTCGATTCCCACCTGCGCGCGGCCGTCGCCGAGCTGCGCCGCGCCGAGCAGAGCGCCATCCTCTGGTTCGCCGAGCTGATGCGCCGGCGCCTCTACCGCGACTGCGGCTACGCCAGCATTCATGCCTACGCCGAAGCCGTGCTCGGCTTCTCCCGCAACAAGACCTTCCAGTTCATCCATCTGGCCGAGAGCTTGGAGCAGCTGCCGCGGCTGCGGGAGTCGCTGACGCGCGGCGAGCTGCCCTGGACGAAGGCTCGCGAAGTGGTGAAGGTGGCCACGGAGCACACCGAGCGTCAGTGGATCGAAGAGGCGCAGCAGCTGAACAGCCGCGCTTTGGAGGCACGCGTCAAGGAGGCGCGCGTGAGCACGCGGGCAGTCCTGGCGGCAGCAAGCGGACAGGGGAGCCTGCTCGGGAGCCCGTTGCCGGCGGCCGCTGGCGCGGATCCCGGCGGAAGCGCGCAGGCAGCTCGGAATCCGGGGCGGACAACGGGCGCGGCTCCGCCTGTTGCGACGGGTGCTGAGGTGACGCTGACCTTGCGTCTCCGACCGCTCGAACTCGCGCGCTTGCAGTCGATGCTGGAGAAGATCCGCAAGGCTGGCGCCCCAGCTACCCGGCGCCAGACTCGCGAGGAGCTTCTGCTCGCCGGCCTGGACGCCCTCCTCGCCAGCCTGGGGATTCCCGAACGCAGCGCCAGGGAGGACTCGGGCGGCGAGTTGCCACGTGGCAACTCCGCCCCGCCCTACCAGGTCGTGGCCTACCGCTGCGAGGAGTGCGGCGCGGCGCGTCTGCCCGATGGGCGCCCCCTGGCGCCGGCGGTGGCCGCGCAGGCCGCCTGCGACTGCCGCGAGCAGCGCGACGGCGAACCCAACCGCGCCGCGATCCGGCCCGGCCTGCGCCGGCAGGTGCTCGCGCGCGATGGCCATCGCTGCCAAGCGCCCGGCTGCCGGAGCACACGCTTCCTTGAAGTCCATCACCGCGAGCCGCGCGGGCGGGGTGGCCGCAACAGCGCGGCGAACCTGATCACGCTCTGCGCGGCCTGCCACCGGCTGCTGCACGAAGGCGGCGCGGGGCTTGCCGCGGCCCTGCCGGTAGCGGCCTTGCCGAACACCGGCTGATCGACGGGCTAAGGCGCGCCGACCAAGCACTCGAGCAGCGCGAGGGTGGGCTCAGCAAGGCGCGGGCGGTGGGCCTCGCGCCAGGTGGCCAGTGCTGCGGGTGTGGCCGCGGGAAAGTGCAGCGCCGCGGCCTCGTGGGCGTCGCTGGCCGCAGCCGCCCGGGCGGCCAGGGCCGGGGCGTCGAGCGCCACGCGAAAGCGCCAGATCAGCTCGGGCTTGCCGGCGGCGCTCTCGGCGAGGCCGAGCAGGGCGCCCTCCGCCAGCTCCTCGGGCCGCAGCCCCCACTCCTCTTCGAGTTCGGCCTGCATCGCGACGAGCGGATCGGGCGCGCCCGCGCGCCGGTGCCGATCGGGATCGAGGTGGCCGCCACAGACGTGCAGCAGCCCCGCGCCCTCGGCGAGGGCCTGCCCGCGCTCGGCGACGACGAGAGCGCCGTCGGCGGTCAGCACGCCCGCGCAGACCGCCAGCGGCCGCGCGATCGCCGCGCCGGGGAAACGCGCCGCGAGCGCCGCCTGCCGCCCCTGCGCGTGCAACCAGAGCCGGTAGTCCGTGCGCCCCAGCGTGAGGTGCAGGCGACCGTCCGCCGCGCGCGCCTCGAGCAACTGGCAGAGCGGCCCCGGAAAGCGGAAGACGCCGGGCGTCTCCGCGGCCAGGCGCGCCCAGTGCGCCTCGGCCTCGGCGAGCAGCGCGGCGGGCGCCGGCGGCAATTCGCGCCAGTCCACCGCGAGGGCCGTGGCCGCCGGCAGCTCGCCCCGCCAGAGCCAGCGGTAGGGCGCCTCACCGGCTTCGCGGCCCGCGCTCAGAGCGCCACCTCTTCACCTGTCTCCGCGCCGCGCCGGCAGGCGGCGCAGATGCGGATCGCCGCCAGGCCCTCGGCGGCGGGAATCGGGTTCGGCCCCGCGCCGCGCAGGTGGCGCTCCCAGTCGGCGAGCAGGGGCGGCAGCGTCGGGGCCGGCGGCGCCACGGCGAGGGACGTTACGGTCATCCCGGCGCTGAACTCGAGCGTGCCGTGAACCTGATCTCCCTGGAGCTGGCCCGCCTCGCCGACGAACTCGTAGCGCCCGCAGCGCGCCGGGCCGACCTTGCTCGCGTCGACGTTGCCGACGAGGTCGCCCTCCAGGCGCAGCGTGGCGAGCAGCTGGTCCTCGAGCGCGGGGTTGTAGCGCCGGCGCGTCTCGGCGCGGACGGCCATGACCTCGCACCCCGTGATGAAGCGCAGGGCGTCGAAGAGGTGCACCGCCGTGTGCAGGATGACGCCCCCGCCGGCCACGCTCGGCTCCTCGAGCCAGGGGTGGCTGGAGCGCTCGAGGCGCTGGTTGGCCGTGAAGCCGAAGAGGCGGCCCGCCCGCCCCAGCTCGGCGCGCAGGCCGCGGATCACGCTGTTGTAGCGCAGGGTTTGGGCCACGGTGAAGGGGAGGCCGGCCGCGGCCATGGCGGCCAGCATCGCCTCGCCGGCCGCGGGCTCGATCGCCAGCGGCTTCTCGATGAGCAGCGGCTTGCCGGCCGCCGCACAAGCGGCGGCGATCTCCGGGTTGAGGTCGGGCGTGGCGGCGGCGATCACCGCCTGCACGGCGGGATCGCCGACCAGCTCGCGCCAGTCGCGGTGCCAGCGGCAGCGCCACTGCGCGGCCTGCGCGGCCCCCGCCTCACTGCGGCGGCTGATCGCGACCAGGCGCAGGCCCAGCCCGCCCCTTGCCAGATGCTGCGCGTAGCGAGCGCCGTGCACGCCGCTGCCGATCAGGCCGATGCCGAGGGCGGCGGCCATCGCCTAGTAGAGGAACATCGGCATGCCGAGCACGCCGGCCACCTTGGCGCGGTAGCTCTCGCTGTCGTAGAAGCGCTCCACGTTCACGCGCTTCTTGCCCTGCACCGTCTCGCGCAGAGCGACCTTGTCGTAGCGCCCCTCCCGGAGGCTGACCATCTGGCCGGTCTCGCCCGCAAGCAGCAGGTCCATCGCCAGGTTGCCGAAGTTGCGGGCGACCATGCGGTCGAGCGAGTCCGGCTTGCCGCTGCGCATGAGGTAGGCGAGCTGCTGGTAGATGATGTGACTGCCCGTGTGGTTCTTGATGTACTCGGCCGTCGCGCGGCCGATGCCGCCCAGCTTCTTGTGGCCATAGGCGTCGGGCTCGCCCTCCTCCATGATCGCGCCGCCCACCATCGTCGCGCCCTCGCTGATCGTCACCACGGCATAGCCGCTCGGGTTGGCGGCCTTGTCGCGGGCGAGCATCTCGCTGAGGCGCGCGGGGTCGAAGGGCACCTCGCTGATCAGCGTGCGGTCGACGTCCGCCAGCCAGCTCGTGATGAGGGCCGTCTCGCCGCTGTTGCGGCCGAACAGCTCGACGACCAGGATGCGCTCGTGGCTCCCGGCCGGGGTGCGCAGGTCGTTGATCATGTCGACGCTGCGCGTGACGGCCGTGCTGAAGCCGATGCAGTAGTCCGTCCCGTAGACGTCGTTGTCCATCGTCTTCGGAATGGCGACCACCTTGACGCCCTCGCGGTCCAGGCGCTCGGAGTAGCTGAGCGTGTCGTCGCCACCGATCGTGACGAGCGCGTCCAGACCCAGGGCGGCGATGTTGGCGAGCACCGCCGGCGTCGCGTCGAGCTTGCCGTTCTTTTCCGCGAAGCGGCCGCCGGCATGCTGCGGCGGCAGCTCGGCCGGCTTGACCGCGCTCGGCTGCACGCGGCTGGTGTGCAGGAAGGTCCCGCCCGCGCGACTGACCGTGCGCACGACCTGCTTGTCCAGCGGCTGCAGGCACTCGGCGCGGGAAGCGGCCTCCGCCGGCGCGAGATTGAGCAGGCCGGCCCAGCCGCGGCGGATGCCGAGCACCTCGATGTTCTCGTCCACCGCCCGCTCGACGACGGCGCGGATGCAGGGGTTGAGGCCGGGGACGTCGCCCCCGCCGGTCAGGATGCCGATCCGCTTGGCCACTCGCGTACCTCCAGTTATACTCCCGCCGCGCGGGCGCCGGCTGCGCTGGCGGCGCGCGGCAGTGTACCGCCAGTCTGGCCGCGCTACAAGCAGGCTGCGCGGCGGGCGGGCGCAATTGCGGGAGGTGCGCATGGCGCGCTTCGATGGCAGCGGGCGAGTCATCGCGCTCACCCTCGTCCTGCTGGCCGGTGGATGCGGCGGCATCGCGCTGAGGAACGTGGGCGATCCGAGCACCCAGACGCGCCTGGACTTCGAGGCCAGGCTCGACCTCGTGCACCCGGGCATGCCCGTCGACTCCCTGAGCGTGCTCTTCGGGGAAGCGCTCCGGCCGGGACAGGCCGGCATCCTGCGCCGCACGCGGCTCGTCACCGCAGCCGGCGAAAGCGGCAGCGTGGCCCTCGGCTGGCGCTCGGACCCGCGCCACGAGATCGGCCGCCGCTCGAGCCGCGAGACGGAAGTGGAACGCGCCCTCGTCCTCATCGAGGGCGCGCAGGTGGTTCGCATCGAGCGCCGGGACTAGCCCCCGCCCGGCGACGGCAGCGGCGGGCCGCGCGCCGGGCTAGGAGCAGCCCATCGAGTTGCCGCAGTTGTGGCAGCGGTAGCAGTTGCCGTTGCGCACCGTGATCGCGCCGCAGATGTCGCAGCTCGGCGCGTCCTGCTGGAAGCGCGAGAACTGCGAGTGGTAGTTCAGCTCGCGGTCGCCCTCGGAAATCTCCTGACGCGCCGGCGCCGCGCGCGTTGGGATCGTCGCCACCGGGGACGCGGCGGCCGTTTCGTCCTCCGGTTCGCTCTTGGTCGGCGAGACCTCTTCCTGGTGGAAATCGTCGACGAAGTGCAGGCCCAGCCAGCGGAAGATGTAGTCGACCAGGCTCTTGGCGAAGTGGATCTCCTTGTTCTGGGTGTAGCCGGCCGGCTCGAAGCGGCTGTGGATGAACTTGGTCACCAGCACGCGCAGGGGCACGCCGTACTGCAGGCCCATCGAAACGGCGGTGCCGAAAGCGTCCATCAGACCGCCGATCGTGCTGCCCTCCTTGGCCATCGTGATGAACAGCTCGCCTGGCTTGCCGTCGTCGTAGAGGCCGACCGTGAGATACCCCTCGTGGCCGGCGATGTCGAACTTGTGGGTGAGGCTGTGCCGGGTCTCGGGCATCTTGCGCCGCTGGGGCGCGATCAGCGGCGGCGCCGGCGCCTCGGCGGGCGCGGGCGCGGCCTGCTTCGGCTCGAGCTTCTTCGTGCTCAGCGGCTGGCTGCGCTTGGAGCCGTCGCGGTAGATCGCCACCGCCTTCAGGCCCAGCTTCCAGCCCTCGAAGTAGACGTCCATCAGCTCGGCGACGCTGATCTCGTTCGGCACGTTGACCGTCTTGGAGATGGCGCCGCTGAGGAAGGGCTGGACGGCGGCCATCATGCGCAGGTGGGCCATATGGCCGATGCTGCGCTTGCCGCCATTCGGCTTGAAGGCGCAGTCGAAGACGGGCAGGTCCTCGTCCTTGAGATAGGGCGTGCCCTCGATGGTGTCCTGTTCGTTGATGTGGTCGACGATGGCCGCCACCGCGGACGGCGAGTAGCCGAGTACCTGCAGGGCCTGCGGTACCGTGCGGTTGACGATCTTCAAGGTGCCGCCACCGGCGAGCAGCTTGTACTTGACGAGGGCGATGTCCGGCTCGACCCCGGTCGTGTCGCAGTCCATCATGAAGCCGATGGTGCCGGTCGGGGCGAGCAGGGTGGTCTGCGAGTTGCGGAAACCGTGCAGGCGGCCCTCGGCGAGCGCGCGATCCCAGCCGTCGCGGGCCGCGGTCAAGAGCGCCACCGGCACGTGGTCGGCGTCGATCTTCTCGACCTCGTCGCGGTGGCGGGCGATGACGGCCAGCATCGGGTCGCGGTTGACCGCGTAGCCGAGGAAGGGGCCCTTCACCGCCGCCAGCTCGGCGCTCATCGCGTAGGCCTCGCCGCCCATGATCGCGGTCAGCGCACCCGCGTAGTGCCGTCCGGCCTCGCTGTCGTAGGGCAGGCCGAGGGACATGATCAGACAGCCGAGGTTGGCGTAGCCCAGCCCGAGCGGCCGAAAGAGGTGGCTGTTCTTGGCGATCGGTTCGGTCGGGTAGCTCGCGCGATCGACGATGATCTCCTGGCTGAGGATGAACAGCCGCACCGCCCGCCGATAGCTCTCGACGTCGAACTCGCCGCTGGCCCGGCGGAACTTCATCAGGTTCAGGCTCGCCAGGTTGCAGGCCGAGTTGTCGAGGAACATGTACTCGCTGCAGGGATTGCTCGCGTTGATGCGGCCCGAGTTCGGGCAGGTGTGCCAGCGGTTGATCGTGCTGTCGTACTGGATGCCCGGATCGCCGCAGACGTGCGTGCCTTCGGCGATGAGCCGCAGTAGCTCGCGCGCCTTGTGGCGGCCGATGACGGCGCCGGTGGTCACCGCGCGCGTTTCCAGCCAGCCGTCGGCCTCGGCGGCGCGGAAGAAGCCGTCGTCGCAGCGCACGGAGAAGTTGGCGTTCTGGAACATCACCGAGCCGTAGGCGGCGCCGTTGTAGGAGCCGTCGTAACCCTGCTCGATGAGGGCCCAGGCCTTCTCCTCCTCCTCCCGCTTGGCGTTGATGAATTCCACGATGTCGGGGTGGCTGACCTTGAGGCTCTGCATCTTGGCGGCGCGGCGGGTCTTGCCGCCGGACTTCACGACCGCGGCCACCTGGTCGTAGACGCGCATGAAGGAGAGCGGCCCGCTGGGCGTGCCGCCGCCGGAGAGCTTCTCCTTCGAGGAGCGGATCGTCGAGAGGTCGGTCCCTGTGCCGGAACCGTACTTGAACAGCATCGCCTCGGCCGTTGCGAGGCGCATGATGTCCTCCATGTTGTCCTCGACCGCCTGGATGAAGCAGGCCGAGCACTGGGGGAACTCGTAGCCCTTCTCGACGCGGGTCAGCCGCCGCTGGGCGTGCTCGTAGCGGTAGCCGCCGGCGCTGCCCGTCAGGCCGCCGACATGATAGAGCCCGAGGTTGAACCAGACCGGGCTGTTGAAAGAGCCGTACTGGTTCACCAGCAGGTAGGCCAGCTCCGCGTAGAAGGTCTCGGCGTCCTCGCGGGTGGCCAGGTAGCCGTCCTCCAGCCCCCAGTCGGCCAGAGTGCGCGCGACCCGGTGGACGATCTGCCGCACGGAGTACTCGCGCTCACCGGTACCCAGCTCGCCGTAGAAGTACTTCGAGGCCACGACGTTGGTGGCGAGCATCGACCAGTCGGCCGGCACCTCGACGTCCGGCTGCTCGAAGACGACGGATCCCTGCTCGTCGCTGATGCGAGCGTGGCGGCGCTCCCATTTCAACTCGTCGAAGGGATGGCGACCCGGGCGGGAGAAATAGGCCTCGACGCCGAGCGGCCCCCGGCGGGGGCGGCTCTCACCGGAAGCACTACTGGCCGAGGACACGGTGTGGCTGCTGCTGGGCTCCATGGCGCTCTCCTGTGGATAATTCATCGCCAATCGTCGCTTCCTCGCGGGGGGCGTCCTTGCACCACCAATGATGGCTTCGCGGGAGGGCGAAGAGGCCGCGGGCGCCGCCATGGCGAAACGGCCGCCCTGCAGCCCGGCCAGTTCGGAGGCTCCCTGGCCGTGACGCCAACCGCTTGCTCGGCAAGGGGTTGGCGTCTGGGGCCCCAAGCACTAGATGTTGGGGTACCCTTGCTTTTACCTACGAGATGCGGGAGGTGTCAACGGGATTCGCGCGCAGGGCTCAAGAAAATTGCGCGGCGGCCGCCGCGCAAAAAAACCCCGAAACCATAACGGATTCGGGGCCTTGCGGTTGTCCAGCTGCGGAATCGGAAGGAGCGAACTCCTGCCCTCACTGGGACGCCCCAGTATACCATCCCCGCGACGAACCGGTCAACGCCCACCTGCCGCGGGCGCCTGGCCGCCCAGCCGGCGCGCCACCCGCTCGGCCAGGCCCGCCAGCTCCGCGGCCGCGGCCGCGCCCGGCGTCCAGGGGCCCCGCAGGCCATCCCCCCGCCGGCGGGGCAGCAGGTGCAGATGGAAGTGCGGCACGACCTGCCCGGCAGCGGCGCCATTCGACTGGTGGAGATTGAGCCCCTCGGCTTCCGTTTCGGCCATCAGGGCCGCAGCGACGCGCTGCGCGGCCGCGAAGATCGCGTCGCGATCGGCGGCCGGCAGGCCGAAGAAGTCCTCGGCGTGGGCCTTGGGAATGACGAGGGCATGTCCGAGCGTGCCCGGCTGGATGTCGAGGAACGCGAGCACCCGCGAATCCTCGTAGAGCCGGTGCGCAGGCAGGGCGCCGGCGGCGATGCGGCAGAAGACACAGTCCACGGCGGTACCTCCTGCAGCCAGTCTGCGCTCGGCGGCGCCCGCTGTAAAGCCGGACTTGCCGGCCGCAGGAAGCGAGCGCTATCCTCCCCTGCCGGCAAGGAGGTGACGCCTGAACCCGCTGCCTCGACCTCTGCGCGCTGTGCCGCTTCTGGTGATCGCCCTGGGGATCGGCGCTCCCGCCGCCGCCTTCACGCCGGCACGCGTCGAGACGACGGTGCGGTTCCTGGAGTTCGACGGCCCAGCCGGGCGTCTCGCCTACGAGGTGACCCTGCGCAATCTCTCCAGCCTGCCGGTCAGCGCCGTGCTTCTCACCGCCGATCCCCCCTGCCTGGAGGGCCCCTTCGCGGCGGCGGATCTGGCGCCCGAGGAGCAGCGCAGCCGGCGCTTCACCTTCGCGATGCCGGAGGCCGGTCAGATCTTCCAGCCCCGCTTCAGCCTCGAGTACCGGAACTTCGAAGGCGAGCGGATCGCGGTCGCGCCCGCGCGGACGCCTCTGCTCACCAGCGTCGACTTCGTGGCGGTGGATCTCGCCGCTGGCCGCGTGCGACTGCGCGTGGATTTCCAGAACCCGGGCATCGAGAGCCTGCTTTTCCTGGAGTTCTGGACGGAGCACCCCTGCCTTGCGGAGGACACGGTGCCCCTCGGCGATCTGGCGGCAGGGCAGCACCTCAGCCGGGAGTTCGACTTCGAGGTGCCCCCGGGGACCCTCCTGTTCAATCCCACCCTGCACATCAGCTACCACGCCTTCCACGCGGAGGGCACGCGGCTTCACCGGAGTTTCCTGACGCTGCTGCAGCCCCAGCTCGACCGGGTCGCCGAGGCGCTCGCTGGCAGCCCAACACCCTGATCGCTGCCGAGCCAAAGAAACGAGCCCCTCCGCTAACGCGGAAGGGCTCTTGCCACCACTCCTCTTGACTCTTGACTCAGCGAACCGAGTCTTTGCGGGAAGGCAGAGTCCCCATGACGCCCTGCCCTCCCTTGGCCTTTGGAATGATACCGGATACTCGGGCAGAACGGACCTTGCAGGATGTGTGCCACAGCCCGCGAATGGCAAAAACGTTAGCTGATGCAACCTGTTGATATGATATGAGTTAATATCTAGCGCCCGAGTCGGGTAGTGCGCGCGGCGAGGGAAGTCAGGAGGAACGCGTAAAGAACTGAGGGGACGTAAACCAGTTTTACGCCCCCTCCCGAATTCGGTCGCTGCTGGAGCTCGCCTGGAGCGGCCTAGTTCAGCTTCTCGTTGTGCCCAGTGACGTTGTTGCTGTCGAAGACCCAGCGCCGGCCACCGAGAACGCCATCGTGCAGAGTCAGCGGGTTGTGCCCCGCAGTCGTCCAGATGAACTTCACGAGGTCGGCGTTGTAGCCGTCCAGCGGCGTGATGAAGCCCCAGACCCGGCTAGGCGTGATGCCCTCGAAGTTGATCTCCAAGCGCTGGGTCGTGACGACGGTGAAGGACTCCCCCGCGTAGGCGAACTCGGTCATGCCGGGCTGGATGACGATCGAGTAGATGACGGCAGCCGTAGCCGGTAGGGCGAGACCGAGGCAGAGCAGGGCAAGGATGCCGGCGGCGAGCAGGTTCTTCATGGGCGAGCCTCCTCAGCGATGGACGGGCCGAGCCGTGCGCGCCGGCGGTCTCCCCACCCGGCACTCAGGGCGCTGCGCTCTCGTCCTGGCGCAGTGTACCATAGATCCGTAAGCGGCGGTAGAGGGTAGGTTTGCTGATCCCGAGCAGGCGCGCCGCCCGGGTCTTGCTCCCCACCGCCTGGACGAGCTGGTGGGCGAGGAAGGCCTGGAGACGCTCCTCCAGCGGCTGCTGCTCGGAAAAGTCACCCGAGGCGACGAGCAGCCCGGCCAGGGCCTCCAGGCTCTGCCCGCCGCCGGGCCCCTGGCGTGACTCCAGGAAGTCCTCCGGCAGATCCTCCGGCAGGATCACCTGCCCCCGGGAGAGCACCACGCTGGAGTGGATCACGTTCTTGAGCTGGCGGATGTTCCCCGGCCAGGGATGCTCCAGGAACAGGTCCCGGACCTCGGGGGAGAGCCGCTTGAGCCCCTGCGGGTGGCCGGCGCAGGCCTGCGCCAGGAAGTGCTCGCAAAGCTGCGGAATGTCCTCGCGGCGCTCGCGAAGCGGCGAGAGGTGGAAGCGCAGCACGTTGAGCCGGTAGAAGAGGTCCTCACGGAAGACGCCCTGGCGCACCGCCGCCTCGAGATCCCGATTCGTCGCCGCCAGAACGCGGACGTCGGCCCGCAGGAGCTGGGTGCCGCCGACGCGGGTGAACTCCTTGCTGTTGAGCACGCGCAGCAGCTTCGCCTGCATGTCCGCGCTCATCTCCCCGATCTCGTCGAGGAAGACCGTCCCCCCCGCCGCCTCCTCGAAGACGCCGATGTGCCGGCTCACGGCGCTCGTGAAGGCGCCTCGCTCGTGCCCGAATAGCGTGCTCTCCAGGAGCGCCACCGGGATCGAGGCGCAGTTGACCGGCAGGAAGGGGCGCAGACGCCGGCTGCTGCCGAAGTGGATGGCCCGCGCGACCTCCTCCTTGCCGGTGCCGGAGCTGCCGGTGATCAGCACGGTCGTCTCGACATCGCGCACCCGCTCGATGAGCTGCTTGAGCCGCTGCATGTCCCGGCCGCGGCCGACGAGCTGGGGCAGCTCGGCGGCCGGCACGCGCCCGACCGCTGTTCCGGTCCCCGCGAGAACCGCCGAGGGCTCACGGCGCAGGCCGAGGCGGAGCAGCCTGGCCAACCCGGCCAGGAAGTCCCGCTCGGCCGGGATCGCCGCCTCTCCGGCTCGCTCCAGGACGAGGACACCGCCCCTGCCCTCCGGCGCTTCTGCCGGCAGCGGCTGCAGGAGCAGGCGCCCCGCGGGGATCCCCGCGAGGGGCAGATCCTGGCACTCGGCGCTCAGCCAGAGTCGCTCCCCGAGCGCTGCCTCCGGCCCTGGCGTGTCATCGCCCAGCCAGACCGCCGCGCCCTCAGGGCTGGCCGGCGGCAGGCCGAGGCGTGCGCGACGGTAGCCGAAGGAGCCGCGCAGCAGGTCGAGGACATGCTCGAGCCCCTCGCGCGGATCCCCGCTGCGCTCGAGCAGGGCGAGCGCCTGGTAGAGCCCCGCCAGGTGCAAGCGCCCGTCGCCTTCGATGCGCTCGACGAAGCGGTCCAGGCGCTGCTGCAGGCGCTGCCGCAGCGTGTCCCACTCGGCGATCAGCGCGCTCACTTTGCGTCGATCGATGATCTCGGTCGCCTGGTGCAGGCACTCGCGCGCGCGGGGCTCGTTGCCGTCCTCCAGGCAGTGTAGGCCGATGCGGCTGTAGATGCGCGCGAGCATCTCGTAGCGGTCGAGGTTTGCGTAGAGGTCGGCCGCCTTTTCGAGCGCGGCCAGGGCCTGGGGCCGCGCGCCCAGGGCCAGGTGGAGATCGGCGGCGGCGGCCTGGATGCGCGCTTCCTCCAGGCGGTTGTTGATGCGCCAGACCGTCGCCAGACCCTCCTCGATCGTGGCCTGGGCGGCGGCGAAGTCGCCCAGCGCGAGCTGGGCCGGAACGAGGCGGCGCAGCATCGTCGCCAGTTCGGTGTGGGCTTCGATCCCGCGGCAGGTGGCGCAAGCGGCCTCGAGGTGCGCCTTGGCCGCGGCGGGATGGCCTTCGGCGAGATCGATCTCGCCCAGCAGGCCTGCCAGCTCGGCCCCCAGCTGGATGTTGCCGACGGCGCGGTTCAGCTCGAGGCACTCGCGGCAGTGCGTGCGGGCTGCCGTCAGGTCGCCCAGCTCCACGCTGATCAGCGCCACGTTGTAAAGGCTGATCAGGTAGCCCGGGTAGTTCTTCAGCCGCTTCTTGATCGCCATGCTGCGGTTGAAGCAGTCGATGGCCAGCGCGAAGCGCTCGGTCAGGCGATAGAGATTGCCCAGGTTGTTGAGGCTGGCCGCCACGCGGTTCTCGTCGCCGGCGCGCTCGCGCAGGGCCAGAGCGCGCTTGTAGTAGGCCTCGGCCTCGGGCCAGCGGTTGAGCGCCCACTGCGCGGCGCCGAGCGTATTGTAGGTCTGGCCCAGCTCGGCCTGGTGCGCCGCCGGATCGAAGAGGCGCAGCGCCACCTCGCAGCGCTCGACGGCGCGCTCGTGCTCACCTTTGCGGTAGTGGAGCCAGGCCAGTTCGTTGAGCAGCAGGCCGCGCTCGTAGCCGGAGAGACCCTCGCTGTAGGCGTCCAGCAGGCGCCCGAGCAGGCGGATCGCCCAGGCGAACTCGCCCCGCGTCTCGCCGATCTCGGCCAGCTGCCGCGCCAGCGCGCTGAGCGCCGGCAGCAGCTCGCCGCCGGCGCTGGGGGGCAGACTGGGCGCGGGCGTGCCGGGTTGCAGGAGGCGGGCAAGGTAGTCCTCGCTGCCCGTGAGCGCCTGCACGCCCGCCTGCAGGGCGGCGGCGGCCGCGTCGAGATCGCCAGCCTGGGCCAGGGCGCGGGCGAACTGGAGGTAGACGCGGCGCAGCCCGTCGCTGTCCAGGTTGGCGCGCACGCGCGACTCGCGCAGCAACTCGCCGAGGTGCGCGAGCAGCAGCGCCAGACCCTCGCGCTCCGCCCAGCGAAAGAGCGCCAGACCCTCGGCGGCCACCGCGGCCCAGTCCTGCGCCCCCCGCAAGTGCCCGAGGCGCAGCAGCGCCGCCCGCGCCGAGGCCGGTCGCGCGATCTCGCCGCGCTCCGGCGCCGGGAAGAGCCCGACCCAGAGCCGATGCAGGTCCTGGCGACGCGCCGGGCTGAGCGCCTCGCCGAGCTGTGCCCGCAGCCCGGAATCGGCGAGCGCGACGCGCAGGCCCCAACGGCCGCAGGCGGCGTCCAGTCCCGGTCGCCAGGCCAGCATCCCGGCCTGATCGAGCGCGGCGATGCGGCGCAGACAGGCCTCCTCGCCCTCGTCGAAGAGGCGGGCGAGCAGGCCGAGCGAGAGCGGCTGCTCCTGGACGGCGAGCAGCTCGAGCAGGGGCCGGTCTTCGGCCTCGAAGCCGGGCCGCGGCGCGTCCACCGCCTCGACCGGCTCGCCGAGCCGCAGCCGGCGCAGGCGCGGCCACTCCGCGAGCCGCTGCGCCGCCTGCCCGGCGAGACCCTCGCCAGTCGCCTGCGCCCCGGGCAGGACGAGGGCGAGCAGGCGCTCCTCACCGGGCGCCGCCCACAGCGGATCGAGCAGCACCGACAGCGACTGCAGGCTCTCGACGCAGCGCAAGGCGCCGCGCTTCCCCGTGCCCTCGGCGCTGAGCGCCCAGGGCTGCTCGAGGGCTTCCGCGCGCCGCTCGCCCGCACGGGCAAAGGCCAGCAGCGCGGGGGCGAGGGCGGCCGCATCCGGTAGCTCGAGCCAGAGGTCGGCACCGGTGCGGAACTCGCGCAGGCACTCCGCGCAGCGAGCGACCAGGCTCGCCGGCAGCCTCGGGCTTCGCGCGGTGACGGCGGCGGCGAGCGCGCCCAGCTCGGCGTCTCCAGCCAGGGGGCTGGCCTCGAGCAGGGCGAGGGCGCCCGGCCGGTCGGCCGGGTCGGCCGCGAGCAGGGCAGGCAGGACCCGCTCGCGAAAGGGGGCCCAGGCCGGGGATTCGGCCGTCCAGCGCTCGACCACGCGCCCAAAACCGTGCAGGTCCGCCTCCTGGTCCAGCACGAGCCCTGCGCGGAGCGCGGGCGAGGGATCCAGTCCCGCGGCCAGATCGAGGAAGCCGGGGAAGTGCAGCACGAGCGGCGGCAGGTAGAGGAGGCCGCCGCGCCCGTCTTCCCAGATCAGGTCCGGCGAGAGCTGGGCGATGGGCAGCCCCCCCAGGCGCGCGCGCAGGAGGTCGGTGAGCAGAACGCGCAGCAGAACATCGATCTGCGCGGCGGCCGGACGGACGAGGGGCGCGGCGTCCGCCGGCAGCTCGAAGAGCGCGTAGGCGCCGCCCTCGCGATAGCCGAGCCGGCAGGCCGGGCTGCGCTCGCCCAGGAGGGCCGCGGCGAGGTGCTGGCGGTAGGCCAGGCTGCTCAGGTCCAGCGGCGCCAGATCGCCCTGGGGGTAGAAGTAGAGCAGGGCGCGGCGGTCGCCGAGGACGTCCTGCAGCGCGAAGCAGCGCAGGAACTCGCCCTCCGCGAGCACACGCTCGACGCGGTAGCGGGCGAGGAAGGGACTGCCGACGCTGAACATCTGGCCTGCGACCTGTTAAGAAACTTGACAGCTCCGAGCTTAACGCATCGGCGGGTCCGCCGCCAGCCCTCCCGTCCCGGGCGGCAGGGCCAGCCTGCTCTGGTGCTCGCGATCGCATGTCACTATGATTCCGGCGCCTCGAAGCCAGCCGGAGGACCAGCATGTCGCGCCAGCCAGTTGCCGCAGGACTCCTGTATCTCGCCCTGCTCGGCCTCGCCTGCGCCGAGAAGGAGAGCCCGGTGGAGCACGACAGCGTCCTGAGCGTGCCCGAGGAGTACGCGACCCCCCAGGCCGCCGCCGCGGTCGCGGAGGGGGGCGACCGGATCGTCCTGCGCTACCGCGAGGCCGTGTACCTCGGGGACCTCGAGCTGCCGGAGGGCGTCTCGTTGCTCGGCCACACCCTCAACCCGCTGCTGCCGCGGATCCGCGGGCGGGTCACCGTGAACGGCAGCGACGAAGGCGTGCGGATCGAGCGCCTGCGCATCGAAAACCCGGACGGCGGCGGGCTGCGCCTCGTCGGCAGCGCCTGCCGCGTCGAGGAACTCTGGATCCACGACTGCGCCGGCCCCGGCGTCGAACTCATCGGAGACGCGCCCGCCCAGGTGATGTCCTGCGATATCCAGCGCTGCGCGCCCGGCATCCTGATCCGCGACACGACGCTGGGCGGCAACTACGCCGATGCCGAGCACCCGGCCGCGCGCCTCACTAGCAACAACCTCCTCGAGAACGGCCCACCTGGCGATCTCGAAAACCTCGTCTTCGCGAACATCCCGGTGCTCTACACGGTCTATGTGAGTCAGAATCACTGGGGAGAGGGAGTGATCGGCGTGACGGCAATCGACGCGACCATCTTCGACACCAAGGACCAGCCCAGCCTGCGCGGCCTGGCCGATACCGAGTACGAGGGCTTCATCTCCTTCCCCAACCCGCTCGACCGCTGGTGGCAAGACCGCTAGCCGGGGCGCTGGTCCTCGGTCTCCTCACCGCCCTGTCCGGCTGCGCAGGGGACGCGCCGCCGCGGCGCTATCTCTTCGCGAGCATGGGCACCCGCGCCAGCCTCGAGCTGCGCGACAAGGGCGGCGCAGGCGACAGCCTCGCCCTCGCGCGCGTGCAGGAGCGGTTCGCCGCCGTCGAGGCGGCGATGAGCGTCTGGGACGCCGGCTCGGAGCTGTCTCGCGCGAACCGCGCTGCCGTGGACTCCGCGCTGACGCTGTCGCCCCTGGTCGGGAACTGCCTGACCCTCGCCCACGCGCTGCGCGCGGCGAGCGGCGGCGCCTTCGAGCCGGGCGCGGGCCCCTTGATGCGGCTCTGGGGCTTCACGCGCCGCCAGGGCCGCCTGCCCGCCGCGGACAGCCTCGCCGCGCTGCTGCCTGTCCTCGGCGCCTACGACTACGATGCGGGCAGCCGCCGGCTGACCCGGCGCCACCCGGCCGTGGCGCTCGATCTCGGCGGCATCGCCAAGGGCTACGCCCTCGATCTCGCCGCCGCCGAGTTGCGCGGGCTCGGCCTGGCCTCGGCGCTCATCGACCTCGGCGGCAACCTCTACTGCCTCGGCGAGGCCGGGCGCGGCGAGGCCTGGCAGGTGGGCATCCGCGACCCGCGGGACCGGGAACGCTACTTCGCCGCCCTCGCCCTGCGCGACGAGGCCGTCGCGACGAGCGGCTCCTACGAGCGCTTCGTGACGATCGACGGCCGGCGCTACGGGCACATCATGAACCCGGCGACGGGAAGGCCCGCCGAGGGACTCCTCAGCGCGACGACGGTGTGCCGCAGCGCGGCCCTGGGCGACGGCCTCTCGACAGCACTCTTCGTGCTGGGGCCGGCAGGCGCGCGCCGCCTGCTCGCGGAGCGCTATCCCGAAGTCCTGGCCGTGCTGGTGCTGCCGGGCCCCGGCGACTCGCTGCACGTGCAGGCCAGCGCCGCTCTCGCGGGACGGCTCACGATCGCGCCCGCCGATCGCGAGCGCTGCCGGCTCGAGTTCTTCTAGACCGGCTGCCGGCGCGGAGCCGGCGCCTCCTCGCGGAGATTGCAGATCACGCAGTTGCCGCAGTCCATCTCGCGCGGGGGCTCGTAGGTCTCGCCGGCGCGCAGGGCGCGGCGCTCCTCGAGGCGATTCATGAGCGCGAGCAGGGCGCCCAGGGTGATGAAGGCCCCCGGGGGCAGGATCATCACCAGCGCCGGCTGGAACTCGGCGCCGAAGATCGAGAGGCCCAGGAAGCTGCCGTTGCCGAGCACCTCGCGGATCGTCCCCAGCGCGATCAGCGCCAGCGTGAAGCCCAGCCCCATGCCGAGGCCGTCGGCCAGCGAGGCGACGACGCCGTTGCGGCTCGCGAAGGCCTCCGCGCGGCCGAGGATGATGCAGTTGACCACGATCAGCGGGATGAAGATGCCCAGGCTGCGGTGCAGCGCGGGCGTGTAGGCGTGCATCACCAGGTCGACGATCGTCACGAAGCAGGCGATGACCACGATGTAGGCCGGGATGCGCACCTTGCGCGGGATGAAGTTCCGCATCAGCGCGATGATCACGTTGCTGCAGATGAGGACGAAGGTCGCCGCCAGGCCCATGCCGATGCCGTTCTCGACCGACGTGGAGACGGCCAGGGTCGGGCACATGCCCAGCACGAGCCTGAAGATCGGGTTCTCCCGCCAGAGTCCGCTCAGGAAGACCGTGCGGTGACTCACGGCATCACCTCCACCTGGCTGGTGTCGGCCGCGGCGGCGCGCGGCGCCGCCGCGAGCTGCGGCTGGTCCTCGGCGTACTGCGTCAGCGCGGCGCTGATGGCCCCCGCCAGCGCACGGCCCGTCACGGTCGCGCCGGTGACGGCGTCCAGGTCGCCGCCGTCCTTCTTCACCCGCCAATCCGTGTCCTTCAGCCCGCGTCCCGCATAGAACTGCGTGCGGGTTTT
>VGXI01000042.1 GCA_016873475.1 bacterium
GAAAAGACCAACTGGACGCAGTCGCATCGGGCCTGGCTGGCTGCGACGGCCCGGGAGCTCACGGGCCCGCTGGGCCTGATCATCACCCACCACCTCGAGCACCTGGAGTACCTGGAGAGCCAGAGGAGCGCCCTCGATGCCGCCATCGAGCGGCTCGCCCAGCAGCCGCCCTGGCGCGAGGGCGCCGAAGCCCTCTGCTGCTTCCGCGGCATCGCCCTGCTGACGGCCATGACCCTGCTCACCGAGCTCGGCGACATCCGCCGCTTCGCCTCGCCGCGGCAGCTGATGGCCTACTCGGGCCTGATCCCCGGCGAGCGATCCAGTGGCGACATCCAGCGGCGCGGGCCGATCACCAAGAGCGGCAATGCCTACCTGCGGCGGGTGCTGGTCGAGGCTGCCTGGCACTACCACCACCGGGCCGGTGCCGACCTCATTCTCAGGCGCCGGCGCATGGGTCAGGATCCGGGCGTGGTCGCCGTGGCCGTGAAGGCCCAGCATCGGCTGTACAAGCGCTTCTGGCACCTGCGGGCCACCAAGCACAAGAACCAGGCCGTGACGGCCGTGGCGCGCGAGCTTTGCGCCTTTGTCTGGGAGGCCCTGAGTATGCTCAGCAAGTAGCGGTCAACAGGTTTGGGGGCGAGGCATGGCAGGGGAATCCTCGATTGAAGTATGCGTTAGGGTCCAGCCCGAGCACGCGAGACTAGATGGAGGCAGCCCCGGGCGAGCCTCGTAAAGTGCGTTAGCCAGCACGCGGATATCAGTGTGACTCGCCATCGAAGCTGGCCTCGCCCCCATTGAAAAGCCCGGGCCGCCGAGGCGACCCGGGCCGGAGATCATGAGCCGGCTTGACACCGGCCGTTCCATATCACTTCAGCAGCACCATCTTGCGCGAGTGCAGGTGCTCGTCCATCGCCACGCGGGCGAAGTAGACACCGCTCGGGACCGGCTTGCCGCTCTCGCTCTTCCCGTCCCAGATCACGCTGTGCGCGCTGCCGCGCGGCAGGGCGCCGTCCTGCAGCGTCGCCAGGCGCCGGCCCAGCACGTCGTGGATCGTCAGCGTCACCTGGACGCTGCCCTGTCCTGCCGGGGTGGCGAAGCTGATCTTCGTGCTCGGGTTGAAGGGGTTGGGGAAGTTCGCGAAGAGGCGGCCGGCCGGCGCATCCGTCGGCAACTCCTCGCTGGCGACGATCTGCTCCTCCGGCGTGAAGACGCCCGTGCGCGCCGGATTCGCCCGGAACATCTTCCACTGGGCGAGCCCGTTCTTGTAGAAGACGTTCATATCCCACACGTAGCAGAAGGCGTCCCAGCCATAGAGGGCGACGTCGAGATCGAGATCGCCGTCCAGGTCGTCGCCCGTCGGGCAGCTGCGCAGCTCCGCGTCCGTCAGGATCGGGAAGCCGGCGACGTCCGAACCGTCCTCGTTGAATGCGAAGAGGAAGCCGCTCTCCATGCCGAGCAGGATCTCGAGCTCATCGTCGCCGTCGACGTCGAGCACCACCGGGCTGCCCTCGCTGCTCTCCTCGAAGTGCTTCGGCCAGCCGGGGCGCGGCACGCCCGTGCTGCTCAGCACGGTGAGATCCATGCTGTGGTAGGCATAGACGCCCGCCGCCACGATCTCCATCTGCCCGTCCTGCTCGAAGTCGACCAGCGCCGGGCTTGGCGCAAGGCCGGCCGCGTTGCTGGCCAGGAAGACCGGGAAGCCAGGGTAGCGCGTGCCGTTGTGGTTGAACACGTACAGAGAGTCGTTCTCGCAGAGGAAGACGATCTCCATGTCGTAGTTGCCGTCGAGGTCGCCGATCGAAGGGCTCGAGTGGATCTCGGCGCCGAGGAGGACCGGGAAGCCCGGCACCGCCGTGCCGTTCGGATTGAAGGCGTAGAGCCGCCGCGCGCCGCCGCTGCCGAGGATGATCTCCAGGTCGGCGTCGGCGTCGATGTTGGCGAGGCTGGGGCTGGAGCGCGACCAGGTGCCGAGGCCGCTGGCGAAGATGCCCGTCGAACCGATCTGGGCCGTGCCGTCCCAGTTGTAGGCGCGCAGCGTGCCGTCGATGCAGACGGCGAAGATCTCCGCCAGCTGGTCGCCGTCGACATCCGCCACCGCCGGCGTCGCCCAGCACCAGTTGGGCAGGCTCCGCGGCCAGCCGGTCACCAGGCTACCGTCGCCGTGGTAGACGTAGAGACCGTTGGGCGCCCGCGAGGCGCCGATGATCTCCAGGCCCGGGTAGAGCGTGTCGACGTCGGCCATCGCGAGGCCGGCGGTGAACTGACCGCCGTTGGGGCTGAGCGCGCCGTAGGTGCTGGAGTTGCCGTCACCGTCGGCGATCTCGACGCCGTCGTGGTGCCAGGCGTAGAGCAGCTCGGCACCGACGGCGATCTCCTTGTCGCCGTCGCCGTCGATGTCGCCGATCACTGCGCTGCTCGCCGTGCCGAAGTTCGTCTGCAGCGGCCAGCCCTCCAGCATGGCGGGGTTGGTGCTCCAGGGGAACTCGGCGGTCGGCGCGCTCCGGAAGCCGGAGGAGTCCACGCTCTCGACGATGAAGTAGTAGGTCGTGCTCTCCTCGAGTTGCTCGTTGCGGAAGTAGGCGTAGCGGGTCGGCTCGGTCGAGACCAGCGCGTAGGGCCCCCCCGGCGCGGTCCCGCGGTAGACCAGGTAGCCCGCCGGCGCCGGCGTCGGGATCGGCCAGGAGGCGTCGATGACGGTGCTCGCTTGGCTCGAGTCGAGCATCAGGAAGAGCGGCGCGCTGGGGCGCCGCACGGTGATCGTGTCCAGGACCGCCTGGCCGAACGGTCCGCTCAAGGTGAGCGCGAAGCGGTTCGGGCTGGCGACGCTGGTCTCCAGGAGGCTGATCCCCGCCGAGCTGCCGCGGCCGAGCAGGCCGATGGCCGGCAGGGCCACCGGACCGCTGAGCACCTGGCCGTCGGGATCGATGGCGCTCAGGCTGGCCGTCCAGCCGGCGAGTGGCGTGCTGCCGTAGTTCTTCCACTCGGGGAGGAGCGTGTAGGTCTCGCCGGCGTCCGGCTGGCCGTCGCCGTCGCCCGCAGCGTCGTCGATCTTGAAGGCGAAGAGGCGCGGCAGCGGCGCGTGGCTGACGATGTCGAGCTGGTCCTGCTCGGCGCCGCCGGTATAGCTGAGCGCGAAGTCGACGAGCAGGTTCCGGCGGTCCGCCAGACTGAGCGGCGCCGCGAGCAGGAAGCTCGCCGGCAGGTCGATCTGGCCGCCCGCCGGCACGCTCTGACCGCTGATCACCTGCCCCTGGAGCACACTCAGTTCGCCGCCCGGCAGGCTGATGTCGAGGGTCAACGCGGAGGCCGGGGCGCTGCCCCTGTTGCGCACCCGCAAGTTGAGGCGCACGGTCTCGCCGGCGTCGAGGAGCCCGTCGGCATTGCCCACGACCTGCGCGTTCAGGTTCGGATCGTCCACGACAGCCAGCAGTTCGACCGCCAGTCGCGGCCCGCTCGCCGCCCCCACGTTCACCTGGCCGAAGCCGGGCAGGTCGTTGCGCGAGAGGGCGCTGGTCTTGATGAAGCCGAGCGTCTCGGCGTGGAAGGGGATGTCCACGCGCCCGTTGGCGTCGGTGATGCCTTCGCCCCGGTGCTCGCCCGCCTTGTCGGCGATCACGCGCACGCCGGCCAGGGGCTGACCGCCGCGATTCACCTGGAGCTTGAGCAGGCTGCTGCTGAGCGTGTAGGGCTCGACGAGCGCCGTGCTCAGGGTCTGCGGCTCCTGCAGCCAGACGTCGACCGAGGGATCGCCGATCAGGACGTAGCTCATCTGCGTCCAGCGGTGACTGCCCTCGACGGTGGCGAGCAGGTACCAGTCGTTGTGGCTGCGCGTGAAGCACTCGCCCAGGCTCAGGCTGTCCCCGAAGAGATAGCCGAAGAATGAGTTCTGGTAGTACACGCTGGTGTTCGGGAAGGCCTCGCGCATCGTGCCGACGACGGCGATGCTACCGCCCGCCGGGGCGAGCAAGGCCGACTCGCCGAGGCAGTTGTAGTCGATCGCGCAGGACGTGCAGTTCAGCGCGTAGATGAAGGAGAGGTGATCGAGGCCGTTCGTGAGGGCGAACATGTCGTTGGCGACGACCGGACCCGTGCCCATCGACATCGTGTAGCGGAAGCCGTGGCCGACGTGGAGGACGACGTGCGCCCGCGTCCCCAGGTCGTTGAGCGCCGCCGTCGGGGACTCGGGTTGCGTCCCCGGGTAGAGCCAGTGGGTCTCGTAGAGCCGCAGGACGTCCATCTGGGGCGTCACGAAGGTGTCGTTGACGTCCTCGGCGTAGTCGGCCCCGTTGCGCGTGATCAACTCGACCGGATCGCCGATCTGCCAGTCCGCCGGGAAGAGCACCTCGGCGTAGAAGCTCATGTTCGTCGTGTACTGCGGGTCGGGCGCGCTCGAGTAGGCGATGATCTTGTCGACCATCAGCTGCGCGTCCTGGGCGTCGCGCACCGGCAACCGGCCGAGGAAGACGTCCGCGATCATGTCGGCGGCGTCGCCCTGGGCGCCCGCGTAGTTGGACTCGCCGAAGTGCTGGTCGCCGTCGCCGTTCCAGGTGCCGTCGAGCTGGGCGTAGTAGAGCTCGGCCGGGATGTCCTCCGGCGGGTCCTTGAAGTAGGAGTGCACGAAGCGCACCGGCACGAAATCGGTGTCGGCGGCAATCATGACGAAGCGGATCCCCCACTTGGCGAGAGCGTCCTGCAGGAAGAAGCGGATCGTCTCCTGGAGATCGGCCCCCTGGGGATAGTTGGCGCGGATCCAGTCGGTGTCGCGCACGACCGTCGGAATGCCCAGGCTCAGCTTGAAGTCGGCCAGGGGCTGGAAGATCGCCGCGTGCTCGGGCGCGCAGACGATGACCATGTCGACGCCGCTGCCCTCGAGACTCGGCAGCGAGCGCGGGGCGAAGATCCCC
Source organism: bacterium (assembly GCA_016873475.1). Lineage (NCBI taxonomy): Bacteria > bacterium. Next base: position 4,905 of record VGXI01000042.1, read on the forward strand.
TCGTCGCGGCGCGGCGCGCTGGCCGGCGCGAAGCGCGCGACGTCGGCCTTGTTCGCCGCCCGCGCGCGCAGGCGCTCGCTCGCCTGGGCGAGCTCCTCGGCGCGCTGGCGCAGGGGCAGGACGGCGCCGGGATCGGGCTCCGTCACCACGCTGACGCGCGCGGCGAGCAGGCGCTCGAGTTCCGGTCCCGCGGCAGTGACCGTGTAGCGCAGGGGCGCGACGGCGATCTCCGCGCTGGCGAAGCCGCGATAGCTCGCGGTCGCGAAGCTGTGGACGAAGTCCGCCGCCGGCTGGCTGGGGGCGCCGCGCTGCGGGCCGTTCTCGCCGAGGATGGCGGCCGGCGCGGGCAGGGGCGCAGCCAGGGCGATGCGGTCGCTGAGGACCGGCTCGAGACGGACGCTGACGACGCGCTCGCCGCTGGGGATGGCCAGGCTCAGCGGGTAGAGCGGCAGCGCGGGCTGATCGGCCGCTTCCGTCTGCCAGGCGCGCCCGGCGAGCAGGGTCGCGAGGTCCTCGCCGTTCGCCAGGGCGCGCAGCGCCGGCTCGGCCTGCCAGGTCCATTCGACCTGGGCCGCCGCCGCGGGCAGGCTGGTGGCGACAAGCAGACTGATGTGGAGAAGCAGGGGCAGGCAGATGCGAGGCAACGGGTGAACAAGACGAAGGCTCATCCGGGTCTCCTGCATGGTGGTTTTCTACCCAGCAACCTGGGAGAGGGGTGGCAAGCGCTGACAATGGGGAAGAGTATAGCACGCGGCACGAGAGCGGCTCAATTTCCGCAAGCTCTTACCTTGCAAAAGCTTAGAAGGACGATCGGGGAGCCGACGGCCTGCCGGCTCCCCGAGATGCCTGAGAACTTCCGATAGACGCTAGAAGTCCGTGCCGCTGCTGAAGCGGAAATCCCGCACCCGCAGGTGGGGCAGCACCATGCCGCCGAGGGCCTGTTCCTGCCCGAGCGCTTCCACCCGCCCGAAGAGCTCGAGCAGGCTCTGGTTGAAGCGGAAGTTCTTCACCGGCCCCGCGATCGCCCCGCCCTCGATGAGGAAGGTGCCATCGCGAGTCATGCCCGTGACGATCATCTTCATCGGATCGACGACGTTCGTGTACCAGAGCCGCGTGACGAGCACGCCGCGCTCCACGCCGGCGATGAGCGCCGCGAGGCTCGCCTCGCCCCCCTCCAGCAGCGGGAAGCGCATGAAGGCGCCGTAGTTGTTGGGCTGCGGCAGGCCGTGACCGGTCGGGGCCTGTCCGGTCAGATGCGCGCTCGTGCGATCGTGCAGGAAGCTCCTCAAGACGCCCCGCTCGATGAGGGCGATGGCCTGCGTATCCACGCCCTCGCCGTCGAAGCCGAGGCCGAAGAGTCGCGGATCGGCCGGCGCCTCGCGCAGGGTGATGTTCTCGCCGAAGACGCGCTCGCCGAGGCGATCGCCGAGCGGGCTGCGCTTCTCGGCGACCGCCAGGCCGTTGAGGCCCAGGTAGCCGAGGAAAAAGATCAGGTCCTGCGCGGCCTCCGCCTCGAAGACCACCGTGTAGTCGCCCGGCGCCAAGCTGCGCGGCGCCCGGCTCTCGAGACAGCGGCGGCAGGCGTCGCGGGCGATCGCCTCGGGATCCACCGCGGCGGCGGAGCGCGCGAGGATGCGGCTGCGGCCCGCGCCATCCGCCTTCGCCGCGCTCACCTCGAAGATGGCGCGCGTCTTCCGGCCGAAACGGAGGAGCCCCGTGCTGTTCGCAACGGCGAAGGGCTCGATCTCGCCGTAGTCGCCGATCGAGCCCTCGCTGGACAGCGCGATGCCCCCCAGTTCGATGCCCTCGCCGGCGGCCACCCGGACTGCGGTCTCCACCCAGCGCGCGCGCGCCGCCGTGTCGACGACCGCCGTGTCGGCGGCCCAGGCCGCCTCCTCGCGCCGCTCGCCGCCGGCGTGGAAGGGAATCACCCGCTCGCTCTCGGGCTGGATGCGCGCGAGCGCCTCGGCATTGGCCACGCAGCGCTCCAGGCCCGCGGCCGAGAGGTCGTTCGTCGTCGCCAGGCCCTGCCGCCGGCCCAGGCGCACGCGCACCCGCAGCTCGTAGCGCTCCTCGGAGACGTTCTGCGTGATGCGGTTCTCGCCGAAGCGCGTCAACTCCTCGCGCCCGCCGCCGAGGGTGAGCTCGGTCTCGTCCGCCTGGCTCGCCTTCAGCACGCGGTCGCGGATGGCGCGGAACTCCTGCTCCTGGATCATTCGCTCACCCCCACGCGAATCTTCCGAAAGCGAGCCGGCGCGGAGCCGTGCGTCATGCGGGCGATCTGCCCGGGCTCCCCCTTGCCGCAGTTGAGGACGCCGAAGGGCCGCCACCACTTGTCGCCGCAGATGGCGTCGCAGGCGCCCCAGAAGTCCGGCGTGCGCCCCTGGTAGGTGCAGCCGCGCAGGAGCCGCGTCTTCTTGCCCTTCTTGATCTCCCAGCCCAGCTCGGTCGAGAACTGGAAGTTCAGCCGCATCTGGTCGATGCTCCAGCTGCGGTTCGTCTCCATCCAGATACCGTCCTCGGTGTCCGCGATCAGGTCGTCCAGCTCCCAGCGGCCGGGCGCGAGGCCCAGGTTCGGGATGCGGACCCCCGGGATGCGATTCCAGCTCTCGGCCCGGTTGCAGCCCCGGCTGCGGGGGTTCTTCTCGACCGCGGCCAGCTCGCGGCTCGTGAAGTAGGCGGCGAAGCGGCCGCCCTCGACGACGTGGAAACGCTGGGCGGCGACGCCCTCGTCGTCCCAGCCGCGCGTGGCCAGGCCGCGCGGCAGGGTGCTGTCCGCGACGAGATTCACGATCGGCGACCCGTAGGTGAAGTTGCCCAGCTTCTCGGGCGTCAGGAAGCTGCGCCCGGCGAAATTGGCCTCCATGCCGAGCACGCGGTCCAGCTCGCTGGCGTGGCCGCAGGACTCGTGGATCTGCAGGCCGAGTTGCGACCAGTCCAGGAGGATGTCCTTCTCGCCCACCGGGCAGGGATCGGCCGCGAGCAGGGCGACGGCCTCCTCGGCCGTGCGCCGCGCGTTGCCCGGCAGGTCGAATTCGGCGATCACCTCGTAGCCGGCGCCCAGGTGCATGCCGCCCGCCGAGTCGGGGAAGCTGCGCCGCTGGATGGTGCTGCCATCGGCGGCGATGGCGACGAGGCCGCCGCCGCTGGTGAGCAGGTCCTGTGCGAGCTCGGCCCCTTCGCTGGAGACGAGGAGTAGCTGCTGCTGATCGAAGAGCATCTGCGCCTGGGCGACCTTGACCCGCGGGTCGACGTGCAGCTCGGCCTCGACCCCCGTGAGGAGGTCCAGCTTCTCCTCGCGGGCGACCGCGAAGGGATCGATCTGCCTGGGCGTCGCCCAGCTCGACTTGAGGGCGGGTTCGGCGGCGAGCCGCACGGGCTCGCGCATGACGCGGGCGCTGGCCTCGGCCAGCGCGACGGCGCGCGCGGCGGCCGCGTCCAGGCTGTCGCCTTCGAGCCGATCGGTGGCGGCGAAGCCCCAGGCGCCGCCCTTCAGCACCCGGATGCCGACGCCCTGCGTCCCCCGCAACTCGGCGATCGCGAGGCTGCCGTTCTTCACCATCAGCTCCTCGGTGCGACTCTCGACCCAGCGCGCATCGGCGTAGTCGGCGCCGCGCGCGCGCGCGGTCTCGATGGCCGCAAGCAGCTTGTCCTTCATGGTTCTCCCGTGGGTTTGCCGCGCGGGGCGGCCGCGGGCGCAGCGATGATGCCCGATGCGAACAGGCAAGTCCAGGCGCGAGCGCGAGCGTCAGGCCTCGCGCCGCGCGCCAGGGCCGGCGAGCAGGCGCCAGTAGTGGTCGAGGACGCGGGCCAGCCCGGCGAGCGCCTCTTCGGGGCTCCGGATGCGCGCCTCCCAGCTCGGTTCGCTGCCGGTCTCGAGGCGGAAGAGGTCGCGGTGCAGGTGGAGCACAGCCAGGACCTGGTCGTCGAGGCGGTAGACGTGCCGCAGCGGGCTGGCCTCCACGCGGATGCGCGAGTCGAGCTGGGCGAGCTGCAGCTCGAAGCGGCGCAGGAGCACGGCGATTACGGGCTCCATGGCCGGCTCGCGCTCGTGGCTGGCCAGGGGCAGGCTCACCAGTACCCCTCCCCCCGGCCCGGCGCGGGCAGCGAGCGCAGGGCCTCGAGGAAGCCGCCGTAGCGGCGGCGGACAGACCCCTCCCCGGCGCGCAGGGCCGCTTCGCCGCCCCGCCCCGGATCGAGCAGCTGGTGTCGGGCCAGCGGGCCCCAGATGCCCGTCACCCCTGGCCGCGGCAGGGGCGTGCACTCCAGGCCCAGCAAGAAGAGCGGCGCCCCCGCCGCCAGGGGCAGCGGCGAGTCGGCCGTCTCGAGCAGCGCGAGGATGGGGCTCGCCGCCGGCAGGGGCGTGCACTCCAGGCCCAGCAAGAAGAGCGGCGCCCCCGCCGCCAGGGGCAGCGGCGAGTCGGCCGTCTCGAGCAGCGCGAGGATGGGGCTCGCCGCCGGCAGGGGCAGGCGCTCCTCGTCGAGAGCGAAGCGCCAGCGGCAATCCGGCGGGGCGGCGCCCCCGCCGCTGCCGGTGAGCCAGAGCCCCGGCAGCGGCTCGAGGCGGGGCAGCGGCCCCTCCCCCCGCCAGCCCAGTCCAAGCGCGGCCGGCGGCGCGCCGAGCAGCCGGGCGACGACGGCCAGGCGCGCAGCGGGCAGCTCCAGGCAAGCGCTCTCGCCCCGCCGCCAGGCGGCGAGGCCGAGATTCGCGGCCAGGGCCAGGGGCCAGGGCGAGCCGGGCTCGCCCCAGAGCCGGCAGGTCGCGCTCGCCGCCTCGAACAAGGGCGCCGCGGGCCGGCTCTCGCCGAGGAAGAGCCAGGAGATGCTGCGGATGTGGTTGTCCCGGCGCCGCTCTCCGCTCGCGAGTCCCATCGGCGCCCCGGGCTTCGCCTAGCCGCCCACGACGAGCAGCGAGTTCTCGACGCCCAGCTCGTTGAGGCGGGTCTGCTGGTGGCTGGGATCGGTCACCCAGCGCCCGTCCACGATGTAGCGGTACTCGTAGTTGCCCGGCGGCAGGGGCAGCGTGACCTCCCAGGCCCCGCTCCCGCCCGGCAGCGGCTTCAGCGGGATGCCGCCCGGGTTCCAGTGGTTGAAGGTGCCCGTGAGATAGACGTCCTGCGCCTCGGGCGCGCGCAGGCGGAAGCGGACGCCCTCGTCGCAGAGCTGCGGGCCGAAGAGCAGCGACTCGAGCTCCCGGTCGCGCTCGAGGCTGAGCGCCGTCAGGTGATTCCAGAGCTCCTCGGCGAGGTTCTCGAAGTCGAGGCGCACCGGCCCGGGCTGAGCGAGCCGCATCACGGGCACGCCGCTCGCGGCGGCCATCTTCACGCGCACGCTGCTGCGCACGCGCGACTCGAGCAGGCGGATGCGCGAGTTGGCGGCCAGCTCGGCGTAGAGCTCGCGGCTGAAGAGCGTGCGCGGGTCGAACTGGTTGGCGACGACGAAGCAGGCCGGTCGGCGGCGCGTCTCCTCTTCGAGGACCTCCAGGGTCTCGAGGATCTTCTGCAAGCCGTGCAGGGTGAAGGTGCTGCTGTCGACGGGAACGAGCAGGGCATCGGCGGCCACGAGGGCGTTGAAGGTGAGCAGGCCCACCGAGGGCGCCGTGTCCACCACCACCCAGTCGAAGGCCTCCCCGTGGCGCAGCAGCGCACTGCGCAGACGGCTCTCGCGGCCCGGCTGGCGGGCGAGCTCCTGCTCGGCGGCCGAGAGGATGATGCCGCTGGGGATGAGGTCGAGCTGCTCCGCGACGGGCACCACCATCTCGGCGAGGGCGGCCGAGGGGTCGCTCAGGAGATCGTAGGAGCCGCGGGCGCAGTACTCCACCTCGACGCCGAGGCCGAGGGAGGCGTGGCCCTGCGGGTCGAGGTCCACGAGCAGGACGCGGAAGCCCTCCTTGGCCCAGGCCGCCGCCAGATGGATAGCCAGCGTGGTCTTGCCGCAGCCGCCCTTCTGATTGACGACCGCCAGTACCTTCATCCCGTCACCTCCTGAGACCGGGTGCGTGGAGGACCCGCCGTGGAGGATGCCCAGGAGCCGCCGAGCCTCCAGGCGCGGATGGTGCGGCGGCGGCGAAAAAGCGTCAAGGTTTTCCTGGCGGCGGCCGGGCGGCCGGCTCAGCCCCGCACGAGGAGCAGGGTGACCGCCAGTCCGAGCAGGAAACCCCAGGCCACCTCGCTCCAGGTGTGGCCGAGCAGCTCGCGCGTGCGCTCGCGGGCGAAGTGATGGCTGTCGATCAGCTCGTCGAGAATCTCGTTGAGCACCCGCGCCTGCTTGCCCACCTCCTGGCGCAGCCCCGTCGCCTCGAGGATGAAGTACAGGCTGAAGACCGCCGTGATCGCGAAGAGCGGCGAGTCGAAGCCGGCCACGCGCCAGGCGCCGACGGCGAGGCTGGTCACGACGGCCGTGTGGCTGCTCGGCATGCCGCCGGTCTCGAAGAAGCGGTAGAGCTTCAGGCGCCGCGCGCGCAGGCTCTCGGCGACGACCTTGTAGAGCTGGGCGCCCAACCCGCTGATGGCGGCCGCCAAGAGGATGGGATGGATCACTGCGCGGCCTCCGCAAGGGCGCCGCCGCGCAGGCGGCGCAACAGCTCGCAGCCGCCCGCCACGGCGAAGACGAGCAGCAGCGGCTCGATCTCCCAGCGGAAGCGGCTGCGCACGAAGTAGAGCCCGTAGAGCAGGCTGTACTGGGCGAACAGGAAGTAGGCGGGAAAGAGGCGTCGCCAGCGCGGGGCCCAGAGGACGATCCCCGCCAGCATGAAGGGCAGGCAGAACGCGTAGAGCGACTGGTAGCCGACGCTCCAGGCGGTCGGATACCCGAAGCGGCTGACGTCCTGGCACCACCAGAAGTAGTAGACCTTGCGCAGGAAGAAGCCGAGCGCGTGCCAGGGATCGGCGGCGATGTAGGCGAAGGCCCGCTGGTAGAACCAGCGCTCGAGGGCGGGCTCGGGCAGGCGCTCCACCTGCTCGCGCTCCACCACCCGCCAAAAGTTCTCCTCGAGCGTGAAATCGCCCCAGGTGTAGCCGCCGGCGTAGGGGTTGTTGCCGACGAGGAAGTTGAAGCCGCCGTTCGTGCTCGTCGGGAGCAGGGTGCCGTGGACGCGCGCATTGCGCAGGATCCAGGGGCTCCAGACCGCGAGCAGCACGCCCAGGTAGGCCAGCGTGCGCCGCAGACGGCCGGGATGGCGATAGCGCCAGAGCCGAAAGAGGAAGAGCAGGCCGAGCAGGCCCAGCGGCGGCGAGCTGAGGATGCCCAGGGCGTGGAAGAGCCCGGTCAGCGCGCCCGTGCGCAGGGGCCGCGGCTCGTCGACGCGGTCCATGAGGTTGATGAGGACCAGCACCCAGGTCATGATCAGGGTGGTCGAGAAGATGGCCAGCGAGTAGATCGCGAAGACGGGGTAGAGCGCGACGGCGAAGAAGCTGACCGCCATCGCGCGGCGGCCGAACCAGCGGCCGGCGATCTCCGCCGCCAGGCAGGCGTTGGCCAGGGAAGCGAGGATCTGCAGGGCGCGCAGGAGGGTCACCCAGTGCTCGCCCAGGGTCTTGAAGGCGGCCATCAGCAGCGGATAGAGGGGCGGGATGAAGGAGCGGACCGGGACCTCGCTGAAGTAGAAGGGCATCACGTAGCCGCGCCCGGCGAGGAGGTTGTCGGCGATCACGCCCGACTCGTAGCCGTGCGCGGGCAGGGTTGGCCCGAAGAGCAGCCAGGCGAGCAGGCGCTCGACCAGGCCGAGGGCGAGGCCGAGCCAGAGCAGGCGCCGCGGCAGCTCCGCGAGGCCGCTGGCACGGATCTGGGGCAGGGCGCTCACGCGGACGCCTGGCCGAGGAGGGCGAGCAGCGCCGCCTCGGCCTCCGCGGCGCTCGCCACGGGCAGGAGGCGGTCCGGGCGCCGGTCGTCGATGGCCGCCCCGGCCAGGCGCTCGCTCCAGCCGCCGAGCCCCGTCGCGGCCAGGATCGGCTTGCCGTAGCTCCAGGCGTAGGCGATCTCCGTCAGCGTGCCCGCCCGGCCGCCGATGGCGACGACGACGTCTCCGGCCAGGGCGGTGAGGCTGTTGCGCGTCCAGCCCATGCCCGTGGGCAACTGCACCTGGCAGTGCTCGTTGCCGGCGCTGTCGTCGGCCGTCGGCAGGATGCCGACGACGATGCCCCCCGCCGCTCGGCAGCCGCGGCTGGCCGCGCCCATCACGCCTTCGCGGCCGCCCGAGATCAGCGCCCAGCCGTGGCGCGCGATCGCGCGGCCCAGGGCCTCGGCGAAGGCCTCGGCGGCCGGGCTGGCATCCGCGTCGCCGACGATCGCCACCTGCCGCAGTCTCATCCCGCCGCCGACCTCCTCGTGACGCCCAGGCCGGGCGCCTCGCCCAGGGTGAAGACGCCGGCCGGCGCCGTCAAGCCCGCGAAAGGGTCCTCCGCGAGCAGCAGCGCGCCGTCCAGGTCGGCCCAGCGCAGGAGGGGCGCGAGCTGCAAGCCCTGGGCGATGCCCAGGCTGCTCTCGATCATGCAGCCCATCATCAGGTCCAGGCCCAGCTCGCGGGCGCTCTTCGCGATCTGCAGGCAGCGGGTGATGCCGCCCAGCTTGGAGATCTTCAGGTTCACGCCGTCGGCCAGCTCGCCGAAGACCTCCAGCCCGAGGGCGCCGTGCACGCACTCGTCGAGGACGATCGGCAAGGGCGCCCGGCCAACCAGCGCGCGATAGCCGGCGAGGTCGTCCATCTCCAGGGGCTGCTCGACGAACTCGACGCCGGCCAGCGCCAGGCGCTCGCACTTCGCCAGGGCGTCGGCGGCGCGCCAGCTGCCGTTGGCGTCCACGCGCAGGCGCGCGCCCGTGGCCGCGGCGATCGCCTCGACGACCTCGATATCCCGCTCGCTGCCCGCCTTCAGCTTGAGGATGCGGTAGCCGGCGGCCACCGCCTGCTCCGCGCGCGCCAGCATCTGGGCCGGTTCGGCGAGGGCGATCGTGAAGGAGCTCTCCAGGCGCAGGGGCTCCGTGAAGCCGAGCAGGCGCCACACGGGCCGCCCCTGCTGCTTGCCGTAGAGGTCCCAGAGCGCGCCGTCGAGGGCGGCCTTGGCCGCCGGGTTGGCGGCGAGCTGGCGATCCGCGCGCGCCATCAGATCGGCGATCGCCTCGGGCGAGAGCGCGCCCAGGGCGGCGGCGAGGGGCGCAGCCAACCCCTCGAGGAGGTAGCCGAGGGCCGCTTCGCTGATCGCCCGCGTCTCGCCGTAGTAGTGCGTGGGGCTGCCCTCCCCCTCGCCGACGAGGCCGTCCGCCTCGATCCGCAGCAGGAGGTTCTCGAAGACCTGCGCGCCGCCGCGGGCGATGACGAAGGGGTGCGTCGTGCGCAGGCGCAGGATCTCGACCGCCGTCTTCATGCCGGCCTCCTGGCGGCGTCGAGGGCCGCGATGAGGGGGCCGGCGCCGAAGCGCAGGGGGTCCGTGGCCGGCAGGCCGAGGGCGGCCGCCGTCTCGGCGCAGGCGGCGCGGGCCGCCGGCTCGTCCAGGGCCGCCGTGTTCAGCGCCACCGCGATCACCGGGGCAGGCTGGAGCCAGGCGGCGGCCGCCTCGACCTGCCGCCGCACCTCGACGAGCGCGGGCAGCGGCCAGCTCTCCGTGTGCGAAGTGCGCCTGCGCCCCGCCTCGTGGCAGAGGAGCAGCGCCGCGGGCGCCGCGCCGTGCAGGAGACCCAGGCTCACGCCCGAGAAGGCCGGGTGGCTGAGCGAGCCCTGGCCCTCGACGAGCACCCAGTCGGGCGGTGCCTCGCCGGGCGCCGGCCGGCAGAGGGCGTCGACCTGCTCCTGCACGGCGCCGGCGACGAAGTCGGCCGGCAGCGCGTCGACGCAGACGCCCTCGCCCGTGAGGAAGAGACCCGTCTGCCCGGTCGCCAGGACCCGCGGGCGCTGTCCGCGCTGGACCAGCGCCTCGGCGAGCAGCAGGGTGACGGTCATCTTGCCCACCTTGCAGTCGCTGCCCACGGTGAGCAGCACGGGCGCCCGGCGCGGCCCCGGCTGCGAGGCCACCCGCAGCGCGGCGGGCGGCCGCCGCAGGTCCCAGATCCGCGCCCCCCCTGCCTCAGCCCGCGCGCGCCAGGCAGGATCCTCCCCGAGGAAGCGGTGCAGGCCGCTGGCGACATCCAGGCCCGCGGCCAGGGCGTCCGCGCAGAACTGCGCGTAGGCGGGCGGCAAGGCGCCGCCGGCCGGGGCGACGCCGACGAGGAGGCTGTCCGGCGCGAGCGGCAGGGCCTCGGCGACGCTGGCGAGGATGGGCAGCTCGCCGCCGTAGCCGAGCACCGCCTGCGCGCTGCGGCCGGCCGTTTCGCGGTCCAGCAGGGCGACGGCGCGCTCGGGCTGGAAGCGCAGCACCGCGAAGGCGGTCTTCGCGTTCGGCGGCGCGAGCGCGCCGTCGGCGAGCAGCAGGACCCGCCGAAAGCCCTCCGGCCGCGGATTCACGAGCCGCGCCGCCGCGGCCCGGGCGGCGCCTGCCCATCCTCCCGCAGGCCGCGCCGGTAGTAGCCCCAGTTGCCGTACTCGTCGCTCGCGCGCAGCTCGAGCCGCGTGGCAGCGCCCGCGGGCCCGAGATCCAGGTCCAGGGCCAGCGCCTGGCGGTCCATCAGACCGTCCGCCGGCGCGAGGCTCCGCCAGGGCTCCTCGCCCAGCCGCAGCTCCACGCGCGTGAGCAGGCTGGTCGCATCCTCGACGCGGCCCGCAAGGCGCAGGCGCCCGCCCTGGCGCTCGAGCCGCAGGGCGCAGGTCGGCGGGGCGCTGTCCAGGAGCACGCGCTCGCTGAGCGCCTCGCTCGCGCGCGCGAAGCCGGCGGCGTTGTCCAGGCCGTCGTCCACCGTGAGCCGCAGGCGATACTGGCCGTCCGCGAAGCCGCGCGTGTCCCAGGTCCAGGTGTTGCTCGTCCAGTCCTCGACGAGGGTCTGCCAGGCCGGCTCGCCCTCGCGCTGCAGCTCGATGCGCGCCCGCAGGCGATCGGCGTCCGGGTCCAGCCAGTCCCAGTGCAGCTCGCGCAGGCCGCGCAAACCGGCGAAGTCGGGATCTGCGGACGGCTCGGGCTCGCCCTTCTGCTGGTACTGCACGCGCACGCCGCGCTCGAGCACCTGCGTGACGGGCCGCCCGCCGAGGTCGATGGCGTCCTCGAAGGGTCCCGCCTCGGGCCGCAGCAGGGCGAGGTTGCCGATCAATGGGCTGCGGTTGAGCGGCAGGAAACTCGCCGTGACGCGGTAGAGCCGCGGGCTGCGGCCGTCCGCGCCCGTGAAGTGGACGCGCCACTGGAAGTAGCGCGCCGCGGGCAGCGCCAGCCGGTGGCTGACGCCGACGCTCTCGCCCGGAGCTTCGGTATCCGGGCGCGCGGGCGTCCAGTCCGTCCAGCCCTCGCCCGGCTCGCTGCCGTGGCCCGCGCGCCCCTCGACGGCCAGGCCGCAGCCGCGGGGCAGTTCCGCCTCCAGGCGCAGGGCGCCGGCCAGGCTGCGGTTGTTGAGGTCGAGGATCTCCGAGGTCAGGGTGCCCTGCTCGGCGCGCCCGCCGATGCGCGTGAGCCGGGCCGGCTTGGACTGCAGGAGCCAGAGCGTCTCGCCGTCCGCGTCCAGGGCGAGGTCGCTGTAGTAGCGCTCCGGCTCGACGGCCAGCACCTCGCCGTGGTAGGGCGCGACCAGCCGGTCCAACTCGCCGGGGTCCCCCGCTGCCACCCAGATGCCGCCACCGGCGGCGGGCAGCAGGTCGCCGATGAAGGCCGAGTCGGCCCCGAGCATCTTCTCGAGGCGGCCGTCGGGGGCGAGCGCGTAGACCGCCGCGCAGTTCTCCTTGCAGTCCTCCTCGGCCTGGGCGACGGCCACGGTGATCGTGCCATCCGCCCCCGCGACCAGGGCCTGCACGTCCTCCGCATCGAAGTCGGCGAGCTGCTCGCCGGTGCCGTCGGGCCGGAAGCGGTAGAGCAGGCCGGCGCCGCTGGAGCCGGCGAGCAGGCGGCCCTCGCCGTCGCGCGTCAGGCAGAAGGCGCTGCGGTCGGGCAGGCTCGCGAAGCGCGCGGTTTCGCCGCGCGCGAGATCGTGGCGGAGGATGAGACCCTGGCTGCCCGTGGCGATGTACAGCTGCTTGCCTTCGCGCAGCAGGTCCCAGACGAACTCCTGCTCCGTGCGCAGCAGCTCGCTGACCTCTCCCCGCGGACTCACGCGGTAGACGACGCCGCCGGGCCCGCTGCCCACGGCCCAGCCGCCGTCCGCGAGGGCTTCCACGCAGCTGAAGAGCAGCTCGGGCGCGCTGTGGATCTCGCGGCCGCGCTCCGTGCGCCGGTCGAAGAGGATGAGGGTGCCTGGGTTGCCGCCGCCGGCGATCAGGAACTGGTCCCCGGCGGCCGCCAGCTCGGAGAAGAAGTCGATCTCCGCGCCGAAGAGGTCCTCCCAGCGCGGACCGAGACGCCAGCTGCCGTCGTCGGCGAGGATCAGCTCGCGGAAGCTGGCGTTCTCGTAGTCTTCCATCCGCGCGTAGCGGAAGTACTCGGTGCCGACAAAACCCGCGCGCAGAGGCAGGACGAGGAGGCTGCCGAACAGGGCGAGGCCGGCGAGCGCGGCGCGGGCGGGTGTCATCGGGGTTTGCTCCTTCGCGGGGTGTCCAGAACCTTGACCGGCAGCCCGAGATGGCCTTCCGCCGCCGCGCCCGGCGCCACGGGCAGTCGCTGCAGCGCGACGATGCGGCGCGGCTCCTTCGCGCTGAGCAGCTCGTCGCGCCGCGACAGGGGCGCCAGGGCACGGTAGCGCAGGGGCAGGCTGAGCTCGGCGCCGCCGAGCACGGCATCCTCGCCCGGCGCCTCGAGCCAGATCACCCATTCGGCGCTCGAGGCCAGGCGGGGGAGCAGGGCGAGCAGCCCGGCGTGGTCGGCGATGTCGTAGAGGGCCGGCTGGCGCGCGGCGTTCCAGCGCTCGAAGCTGGTGCCGTCGGCGACGTGCAGCCGGTAGTCGCCCGGCGCGAGGGCGCCGCCGGCGAGCCGCTCGATGGGCGCGCGCCGCGCGTCCGGAAACTCGAGCGCCAGCTCCCGCAGCCCGGCCTCGCCCTGGGCGAGCCGGAGCCGCAACTGCCAGGGCTCGCCGGCGCGCTGGGCGGCGCTGCGCAGGCCGAGGTCGTGAAGGCGCAGCGGCTCCTGGTCGGCTTCCCAGCCGAGATCGAGGGCGAGGGAGTCGAGCCCGACCGGTCCTGCGGGGTTGTCGGCGAGCAGGGCGAGCACCGAGGCGAGCCAGGCGGCGGCCGCAGCGCCGACCCCGCGGCCGCCGATGCGCTCGCCGAGGCGCAGGGAGGACGCCCCCGCGGGAGCGAGGCGCAGATCCAGCGCGAGCGTGCCCAGCTCCTGCTCGCCCAGGCTCCCGGCCAGCCAGCCGTCGACGGCGAGCCGCGCGAGCAGCGGGCCGAGCAGCGCGTGCCGCGCGAGCCCGAACTCGGCCTCACGGGTCCGGCCGCCCTCGGTGAAGCGGACCCGCAGCGGCAGCAGCGCGGGGGGCTCTCCGCGCCGCCCGTAGATGCCGGCCTCGCCGTCCGCGAGCAGGGTGCCGACCGGCTCGCCCAGGGCGCCGAGCTTGAAGGAGTTGAGGAGGCTGGGCAGCACGGCGTGGATGCGCGCCGTCGCCAGGGGCAGCTCGCTCGCGCCTTCGCCGAGGAAAGGGTGCCCGAAGGCCCAGAGCCGGTCGCCCTCGACGTGGCTGAGGGTGCCCAGGGCGGCCGTCGCGATGGGGCCGCGCAGGAGCTCGACGGCCAGCGCCGCGCCGGGGGCGAGGGCCGTCGCCGCCGGCGCCGTGCCGGCCGCGGCGCTGCCGAGAGGCATCAGCTCGAGGCCGCTGGGCCGGTAGCGCTCGGCGAAGCCGGAGAAGGCCGAGGGCGCGAGGCCCCCCACCGCCAGGCGCAGGGGCAGGGCGGGATCCAGGCGATCCGCCGGCGCGGCCGCCGACCAGTCCGGCGCCAGGTAGGCCCAGCGCCGCCCCGCGTCGCCCGCCGCGCGAGCGCCGGCGCGCCGGCCCGGCGCTGCCTCCTCGGCCAGGGCCAGCATCGCCGCCGCCGGGGTCACGAGGGCCAGGGGCTCCTTGGCGAAGCTGAAGTTGAAGGCGATGGCGCCCAGCCAGCGCCCCTCGATGTAGACCGGGCTGCCGCTCATGCCCTGGCTGACGCCGCTGCGCGCCAGCTCTTCGCCGAGACAGCGCACGAGCACGAGCTCGTGGGGCGCCCGGCCGCTGATGCGGTCGAGCACTTCCACCGGGAAGCGGCTGATGCTGTCCCCGGCGAAGACGCTGAGACCCTCCCCGCGCAGGCCCGGCCGCAGCTCGGCGAGCGGGAAGATCTCCACCGCCGCCGGGGCGCCGCGCGCCAGCAGGCCGAGCGCGGCCAGCGCGAGCGCGCGGGCGAGGTGAACGCGAGGCGAGCGGCGGGTCATGCGGCCGTCCTTGGCGCCCCGCTGGGGCCGGCGGGGGGAGCGGGCGAGTCTACGCTTCCCCTTCGCGCCCGGTCAAGCCGGCGCGGCCTCAGAGCGCGCGGGCCGCGAAGGCCGCGGCGGCGAGCAAGTCGCCTGGCGCGACGCCGAGCCAGAGCACGAGCAGCACGGCGCCCGCCAGCAGCAGCGCCACGGCCGCGGGCACGGCGATGGCAGGCGCCTCCTCCCACTCTTCCTTCATCGTCATCAGGTAGATGACGCGCAGGTAGTAGTAGACGGAGACCAGGCTGTTGAGGACGGCGATGATCGCCAGCGGCAGCT
>VGXI01000043.1 GCA_016873475.1 bacterium
TTTTGTGGACATGACCTACATCATGATGGACAACTTCATCTACGGCCTCACCAAGGGCCAGGTCTCCCCGACGACGCCCAAGGGCGACCTGACCGTGAGCACGCCCTTCGCCTCGATCGACGCGCCGCTCGATCCGGTGAAGCTCGCCCTCGCCTTCAACGTGTCCTTCATCGCGCGCGCCTTCGCGGGCGACCTCAAGCACATGACGGACATGGTGAGGTTGGCCATCGAGCACAAGGGCTTCTCCTTCGTGCACGCGATCAGCCCCTGCCCCACCTTCCGCGGCATGGACGAGTTCAAGCGCGTACGCGCGGCGGTGAACTACGTGGAGCCCACGGCCGAGGAGCTGGCCAGCAAGGCGGCGGCTTTCGAGCGCGAGGAGTCCTTCGCCGGCAAGATCAACCTGGGTGTCCTCTACAGCGCCTATCGGCCCACCTATGAGGAAGAGACCGCGATCCTGCGCCAGCGCTCGCTCAAGTCGCGCGGTCGCGCGCCCGAGATGCAGGAGCTGCTCGGCGAGTTCATGCCCTGAGCCTGCAGTTCGGGGCGCTCCTCCAGAGCCCGCGGCCTCAGGCCGCGGGCTTTTCGTTGGCGAGCGGGTGGGTCAGGACTCGAAGGAGATCTGATCGGGCAGCTCGTTGACGTCGTCGGCGCGATACGGGAAGTGCGCGGCGAGCCGCTCGCCGACACGGGCGACGCCGGCCGCGAGACCTGCGCCGAAACGGTCTTCGGCGAAGTGCCCGGCCATCAGCGCCGCCACCTCTGGCCAGAAGGCCTCGCCGACCTGCGCGTGCAGGGCCTCGTCGCCGAGCACCGCGAAGCGCCGTGAGCGCGTCGCCAGGTAGAAGAGCACGCCGTTGCGCGCCTCGGTGGCGTGCATGCCCATTGACGCGAAAAGGGCGCGGGCGCGGGCGTAGGGGTCGCCGCCGATGGGCGCTTTGCTCGGCACGTCGCGCTCGATGTGCAGGCGGAGCTCGGCACTGCTGCTCTGCTCGGCGGCGCGGATGGCGAGCATCACCGCCGCCCTCTCTTCGGGGCGCAGAAAACTACGCGGTCGATCGCTGCGCTTGGGCATCGCTACCAACCTCCGCTCGCGCCGCCGCCGCCGGAGAAGCCGCCGCCGCCGGAGAAGCCGCCAAAGCCGCCGCCACCTCCGCCGCCCCCGAAGCCGCCGAAGCCACCACCGCCACCCCAGCCGCTGCGCCGCCGGCGGCTGCTGCCCAGGGCCGAGCCGATGATCATGGGGCCGAGCAGCGAGCGCCGGCCGATGCCGAGCAGGAACATGACGATGAAGATGAGCGGGACGATCCCCGTGATGCCCGGCCCCCGCTCGCGGCGGGCGCGCGGGAGGCCCGACTGCCCCTTGGCCAGCGGGTCGTCCGGCGCCACGCGCTCGGCCACGCGCTGCATGACGAAAGCGAAGCGCGCGGCGGCCGGCTTGCGGGGCAGCGCCTGCATCTCGCGCAGGATGCGCGCGGCGACCACGTCCGGCAGTTGCTCCTCGAGGCCGTAGCCCACCTCGAGCCTGCTCGCGCCGCGCTCGGGGACGACGAGGAAGAGCACGCCGCGGAACTCGCCCTGCTTGCCCAGGCCCCAGTGCTCGTACAGACGCGCCGCGTAGTCCAGCAGGTCGCCCTCGTAATCGGGCTGGACGGCGATCACGAACTGGATGCCCGTGCGCTGCTCGAAGGCGGAGAGCGCGTCGGCGAAGCGCGTCGCCTCGCTGCGGCTGACGAGGCCGACGGCGTCATCGAAGTGCAGGGCGGGTGGCGGGGGCAGCGCGGCCGCCGCGCCGCTCGCGGCCAGGGCGGCCGCGAGCAGGCAGGCGCTGAGGGCGAGCGCGGCGCCGCGCGGGCGAAGCATGGTCTCTCCCTAGTTCCCGAAGTCGACCTTGGGGGCCTGGGCGGCGCCCTCAGCGGCCTCGAAGTAGGCCTTGGCGCCGAAGTTGAAGAGCCCGGCGATGATGTTGCCCGGGAAGCGGCGGATCGCCGTGTTGTAGTCGCGCGCCAGGTCGTTGAAGCGGCGCCGCTCGACCGCGATGCGATTCTCCGTCCCCTCGAGCTGGGCCTGCAGGTCGAGGAAGTTCTGATTGGCCTTGAGGTCGGGATAGCGCTCGACCACCACCATCAGGCGGGCGAGGGCGGAGCTCAGCTCGCCCTGCACCTGCTGGAACTTCGCCATCGTCTCCGGGTCGTTCAGGGCCTCGGGCGTGAGCTGGGCCTGCATCTGCGTGGCCTTGGCGCGCGCCTCGACCACGGCCGTCAGGGTCTCCTGCTCGTGCTCGGCGTAGCCCTTGACCGTCTCCACGAGGTTGGGGATGAGATCGGCCCGGCGCTGGTAGACGTTCTCGACGTTGCCCCACTGGCCTTCGACGCCCTCCTGGAGGCCGACGAAGCGGTTGTACTGGCCGCTGAAGCTGCCGACGAGAATGAGCAGCAGCACGACGACCGCGATGAGCGCGAGCAGGCCCTTCTTCATGGAAACTCTCCTGTGCCGGGGTGAGCGTTGGCAACGGGCGCGTCTACCGGCGCCGCGGCCAGTGTATTCGATGCCGCCGGCGAAGGCAAACCCGCCGGCCGCGCCTCAGCGCTTGGGGCCGTAGAGCCGGTAGGACTGGCCCAGGCGGAAGCGCAGGCCGACGTCGTCGACGATGCCCACCAGAGCCGGGATCAGGAAGAGCGTCAGCACCGTGGCGAAGGCCAGGCCCCAGATCATGCTGACGGCCATGGGCACCATGATCTTGCTCGCTCCCGTGCTCGCCACCGTCAGCGAGGAAAGGCCGACGATCGTGGTCACCGTCGTGAGCAGGATGGGCCGCATGCGCGTCACGCCCGAGCGGGTGATCGAGAACCAGCGGCCCACGCCGCGCCCGCGCGACTGGTTGATGAAGTCCACCATGACGATGGAGTTGTTCACGACCAGCCCCATCAGCGCGATGATGCCGGTCATCGCCGGGATCGTGAAGTGGTAGCCCATCACGAGCAGGCCGATCACCACGCCGATGAAGCTGAAGGGCACGGTGAAGAGCACGACGAAGGGCTGGATCACCGAGTTGAACTGCGTGGCGAGGATCATGAAGATGGCCAGCATCGCCACGGGCACGAGCAGGAAGAGCGAGCGGAAGCTCTCGGCCGTGCGCTCGAACTCGCCGCCGTAGTCGAGCCGGTAGCCCGGGTGGTCCTGCGCGAAGCCGGCGAAGCGCGCCTGGAGGATGCGGTTCACGGCCGTGCTCGTCTGCCCCTCGGCGAGATCGGCCGTGATCGTGATCGCGCGCTCGCGGTCGAAGCGGCGGATGTTCGTGAAGTTGCGGTCGCGGCTGAAGTCGGCGACGCTCGTCAGCGGCACCTGGCCGCGCGGCCCGGCCACCGTGAGGCGCTGGAGCGTGGCCAGGTCGCCCTGGAAGGCAGGCGCGAGGCGCACGACGACGTCGCGGTCCTCGCCGTCGGCGTCCGTGAAGACAGTGGCCGGCACGCCCTGGAAGGCCGCGTTCAGCGTGGTGGCCACCTGCGCGTTGCTCAGGCCGAGGGCGGCGGCGCGCTCCGGATCGACCTCCACCCGATACTCCAGGTTGGAGCGATCGAAGTCGTCGGCGATGTCCACGACACCGGGAATGCCCGCGAGCACCCCGCGCACCTGCGCGCCCAGCTCCTCGAGCACCTCGAAGCGCGGCCCGAGCACGCGCAACTCGACTGGCTTGCCCGTGGGCGGCCCGCTGTCGGGACGCCCCAGCGCGAGGCCCGTGAACCCCGGTTCGCGCTCGAGGCGCCGGCGGATCAAGGCCATCAGCTCGGTGTCGCTGCGCTCGCGGTCGGCGGCCGAGACGAGGTCGAGGTCGAGCTGCGCGCGCTCGGCGCCGCGCACGTACTGGTAGTTGACCACCTGGAAGCCCACGGAGCTGACGATGCCCTTGAGCTCCTCGGGGCGCACGACCTCGCGCACGATGGCTTCCACCGCGGCCGCGCGGCGCTCGCTGGCGGCCAGCGGCGTGCCGGCCGGCAGCTCGAAGCGCAGCGTGATGGCGTCGAAGTCCTCGGCGTGGAACATCTCCACGGGGATGAAGCGCAGGAGCCCGGCGCTGACGATCGCGAGCAGCACGACGCTGGCCACGGCCCAGTAGCGGTGCCGGAGCGTGAAGGCGAGGTGGCGCCGATAGACGCCCTCCAGGCGTCGCTGCAACGGATTCCGCTGGCGCACGAGGGTCGCGCCGCGCAGGCCGCCGGGCGTGATGGTGGCCGCCGGGCGGGCGAACGCGCGGGCACCCACCGCGTCGTCCTCGTCGATGATGTAGCGCGGCGCGCGGCCGAGGCGGCGGCGCAGGCCCTCGGTCCAGGCATTCAGCTCGAAGGCGTGGCTGGGCAGCATGAGAATCGCCTCGAGCAGGCTGGCCAGCAGCGCGAAGGATATGGTGAGCGGGATCGCGCTCATGAAGTCGCCGATCATGCCGGTCATGAAGAGCAGGGGCAGGAAACCGGCCACCGTGGTCAGCACGGCCGAGATCACCGGCGACATCACCTCGCGCGCGCCCTGGATCGTCGCGCGCCGCAGCGGCTGGCCCAGCTCGAGGCGGCGCTGGATGTTGTCCACGACGACGATGGCGTCGTCCACGATCATGCCGAGCGCCTTGATCAGGGCGCAGAGGGGGAGCATGTTGATGCTCATGCCCGTCACGCTCATCAAGAGGAAGCCGACGAGGAAGGTGAAGGGGATGCCGATCAGCACCAGCACCGCGTTGATCCAGCCGAGGAAGACGAAGAGCAGCCCGCCGACGAGGATGGCCGTCAGCCAGGCGTTGTCGGTCATGATGCCCAGGCGCTCCTCGATCAGCTCGGAGGTGTCGTTGCGCACCTCGAGCCGCACCGGCACCGGCAGCGTCTCATTGTAGCGCGCGACGAGCGCCCGCACGCGCTCCATGATCGCGATCGCGTCGCCGTCGACCTTCTTGTAGAGGGTCAGGTTGCCGGCGCGCGCGCCGTTCAGCCACGTGCTGGAGCGGCGCTCCTCGGGCGCGCTGCGCACCGTCGCCACCTGCGCGAGCCGCACGCTGTGCACGCCATCCCCGCGCAGCACGGTGGCGCCGATCTCCTCGAGGCGCTGGACCTTGCCGAGGATCCGCAGGGCGTACTCGCGCGCGCCGAGCTCGGCGTGGCCACCGGGCAGGTCGAGGTTGCGGCCGGCCAGCGCCGCGATCACCTCGCCGAGCGAGAGCCCGTGGTGCTCGAGCAGGTCGGGGTCGACGTCGACGTGCACCTCCGTCTCGCGCAGGCCTTCGATGTCCACCTTGCGCACGCCGGGCAGCTCGGTCAGCTCCTTCTTGAGATCTTCCGCCACCTCGAGCAGCGCGGCCTCTTCGGCCTCGCCGCCGATGGCGATGAAGCAGACCGGCTGGATGATGGAGGCGTCCAGCTCGAGGAAGACGGGATCCTCGGCGTCCGCGGGCAGGTCGGGGATGTTGTTCACCACCGCCTGCAGGTCGAGCATGAACTTGTCCAGGTCCGTGCCCTCGTCGATCAGGAGATCGACCATGGCGATGCCCTGCTGCGAGCTGCTCATCACCTCGTCGAGGCCGTCCAGCTCCGCGACCGCGTCCTCCAGCTTGACCGTGACCTGCTGCTCGACCTCGTGCGCCGAGGCGCCCGGGTAGGTCACCATCACCAGCGCTTCGTTGAGATTGGCGTTGGGGAAGAACTCCCGCGGCAGGTCGCGGTAAAGGGCGAGCCCCGACACCACGAGGATGAGGAAGATCATGTTGACCAGGATCTTCCGGTCCACCGAGAACTGGGGGATGTTCATCGCCGCTCCCGCTTCCGCGCGCTGCTAGCGCGCCGTCTCGCGGAGGGCCACGGGCTGCCCGTCGCGCGCGCTCCACTGTCCCTGGACGATCAGCTGGTCGCCCGCCGCCAGGCCGGCTTCCACGAGAACGCGCTCGCCGTCGGTGGGGCCGAGCGTGAGCGCGCGGCGGCGCGCGAGGCCGGCCTCGACGACGAAGGCCACCGGCTGGCCGTACTGCTCGACGACGGCGTCGCCCGGAATCAGGATCGCGCCCGGCCGGCGGGCGATCTCCACTTCCACCCGCGCCGCCATGCCCGAGAGCATCCGCTCGCCGGGATTGTCCGCGACGATCTCCACCGCGTAGCTGCGCGTCAGCGGATCGGCGCGCACGCCGACCGCCTGCAGCGCGCCCGGGAAGCGCGCCTCGCCGAGGGCTGGAATGCTCAGCGTGGCCGGCTGCCCGGCCGCGAGGCGCGCCACGTCCTGCTCGGAGACGCTGCAGCGCACACGCACCTGCGCGAGATCGGCCAGGGCGGCGACGGGCATGCCCGGCGCGACTTGCTCGTGCGCGTCCACGTGCTTGGCGGCGAGACGCCCCGCGAAGGGGGCGAGCACCCGGGCGTCCTCGAGCTGCAGCCGCGCCTGCTCGAGCCCGGCCGCCGCCGCGCGCCGCGCGCTCTCGGCCTGGCGCTCGGCGAGTGTCACGCTCTCGAGCTCGGCGTCGCTGATGCGCTCGCGGGCCTTCAGCTCGCGCGCCCGCTCCAGCTCGCGGGCCGCCTGCGCCGCGGCGGCCTCGGCGGCGAGCAACCCGGCCTCGGCCTGGGCGAGGGCCGTCTCGAAGGGGCGCAGATCCAGGCTCAGGATCAACTCACCCTTGGCGAGGCGATCGCCGAGCTCGGCGGGGAAGGACGCCACCGTGCCGGGCAACTTGGCGGCGATCTCCACCTCGCGCCGGGCCTGCGTGCTGCCGTTCAGCCGCAGGGTCTGCCGGAACTCCTCGGCGGCCAGGGTGCTGACGCTGACCGGCGTGGCCGCGACCGTGCTATCGGCTGCTGCGTCGCTCCCGCCGCGCTGTTCGCAAGCCCCGAGCGAGAGGCCGAGGAGCAGCAGGGCGCCGAGGACGAAGGCGCGGCGCGGTGAAGGGGGCGTCGTCATCGGTCTTCCTCCCCGCCGCCGGCGGCGCTGCCGCCGAGCAGGCTCTCGAGCGCGGCCAGGGCCGCCAGCTCCTCGTAGCGGGCCGCGACTGCCGCGGCGCGAGCGGCCGTGGCGGCGGTCTGCACGTCGACGAGATCGAACTCGGACAGGTGGCCGAGGCCGTAGCGGTCCTCCATCAGGACCAGCGTGGCCTCCGCCTGCTGCGCCGCCCGCTCGCGATGGCCGCGGCTCTCGCGGGCGCGCTGCACCTCGTGCCAGGCGGCGTGCACGGCGAGGCCGAGCTGCGCGCGGCTGTCGTCGGCGGTGTAGCGGCTGCGCCGCTCCTCGGCCGCGGCGCGGCGGTACTGCGTCCAGCGTGCGGGCAGGTCGAAGACCGGCAGCATCACGAGCGCGGTCGCGCTCCAGGTGCGATAGTCGTCGAGCGCGGCCGTGTCGTTCTCGCGCCAGCCGACGTTGACGGCGAAGTGCAGGCTCGGCGCGAGGCCCGCCGCGGCCGTCAGCTTGCCGGCGGCGGCGAGGTCTTCGCCGGCCGCCACCGCGAGGGCGCGCGGGCTGGCCGCCAGCCTGCGCTGGACGAGCGCGGCCGGCGATTCCGCCGCCAGGGCCGCGGCGCGGGCGAGGACCGTCTCGTCCACGGGCGCGGGCGCGAGCGGCGTCTCCAGCGCGAGGCCGAGGAGACGATTGAGGTCCATCTCGGCGAGCGTGGCGGCCGCGCGCGCGCCGGCGAGATCGCTGCGCGCCGCGCCGACGGGCACTTCCCAGAAGAGGCGATCGGCGCGATTGAGCATGCCCAGCGCTTCGCGCTCCGCGGCGAGGAGGGCGCGGTTCTCGGCGGCGGCCAGGCCCGCCTCGGCGACGGCCAGCAGATCGCGCGCCGCGAGCAGGCGGAAGTAGGCCTGGCGGACGGCGAACTGCACGGCGTCGCGCTCGGCGCGAAAGCCCGCGCCGGCCGCCCGCTCGCCGGCCCGCGCCATCCGGCTGCCGCCGATCAAGTGCAGGTTGAGCGGGAACTCCTGGTTCAGCGAGAGCGCGCTGCGATAGGTGTCGCGGTAGAGGAAGGGATCGATCTGCACCTCGTCGGCGCCCACGCCGAGGGCGCCGAGGATCGCCTCGAAGCCCACCTGCGCCTGGTTCGCCTGCTCCAGGCTGCGCGCGTCCACGCGGGTGACGGAGCTGCTGAAGCCGCCCGTGGGCAGGAAGGCGAGATCGCTGGCCCGGCGCGCCCAGCGACTGGCATCCAGGGCGGAGCGGCTGGCCTGGAGCGTGGCGTTGTTCGCCAGGGCCATCCTCTCGGCGCCGGCGAGGTCGATCGCCAGCGGCGCCGCAGGCGCCTGGGCCCGCGCCGGCCCGGCGAGCAGCAAGCCCATCGCAATGATGATGACGCGCATCGCCTCGCTCCGCCTCCCTGAGCTGCCGGCTGCGCCGCGACTGCGCCTCCGGCCGGGCGCCGGCCGCGCCCCTGCACAGAGTAAGGCCTGCGCGGCGGCTTGGCCAGCCCCTCCGCGGGCCCCGCCCCCCCGCGGAATTTTGGTGACATCGGCTGGAGGCCTTGCCATGCTGCTCTGTCCGCCCCGCGTGTCCGGGCCCGCGGGGCGCTGCTGCTGGCCCCCGATCGCCCTCTCGAGGAGGCCCCGTGACAGCCGGAGTGACGCCGATGCGGGTCTTCGCGGCCAGCGATGTGGGGCGTGTCCGCAGCGAGAACCAGGACGCCCACTTCGGCGGGCCCATCCCCGCCGGCCGCGAGCAGTCCCACGGCCAGCTCCTGCTGGTCGCCGACGGCATGGGCGGCCATGCCGCGGGCGCCGTCGCCAGCGAGCTCGCGGTCGCGACCATCCTCAAGGTCTTCTACGAGGAGCCGCTCGGGCTCGGCGCCGATCCCGGGCCGCTGCTCCGGCGCGCCTTCCAGGCCGCGAACTACGCCATCCTCGAGGCCGGCCGCCAGGACCAGGGCCGCTTCGGCATGGGCACGACCTGCACCGCCCTCCTCCTGCGCGACAGTCAGGCCTGGCTCTGCCATGTCGGCGACACGCGCATCTATCGGCTGCGGGGCGGGGTGCTCGAGCAGCTCACGCGGGACCACACGCTGCTCCAGCAGATGATCGACACCGAACAGCTCAAGCCCGACGACGTCCTGCGGCGCTCGATCCGGCACATCCTCGTGAGCGCGATGGGCAGCGAGGAGCGGGTGCGCGTCGACGCCAACCGGACGCCGATCCCGGTGCTCGTCGGCGACGCCTTCCTGCTCAGCAGCGACGGCCTCCACGACCTGCTCGGCGAGGAGGACATCCTGGGCCTGCTCGCGGCCAACAGCGGCCAGGAGGCGGTCGCCGCGCTCACCGAGGCGGCGCTCGCGGCGGGGGCGCCGGACAATGTCACCGTCCTGCTCGCGCAGTGGGACGACAGCGAAGAGGGTTGACGCCATGAGCCAGGACATCCCCAGCGGCATCGAGAAGCCGCGCACGCCGCGGCCGGTCTACCACTGCGGCGTCTGCAACAAGCCGCTGCCCTGGGACGGCGGGCGCGTGCGCCTCGTCTGCCGCGAGCCCGAGTGCCGGGGCGACCGGCCGCGCCCGGCGCCGATCCGCGTGCGCGAGGGAGACGAGCACGACCGCGTCGCCCTGCTCCAGGTCAGCCGGGACTTCTTCGGCAGCACCCACCTGCACGCCTTCGGCGGCGTCTTCCCCCTGGCGAAGTGCGCCTTCCTCGTCGTCGAGTTCGACCGCGAGCGGGCGGGTTTTCTCTCCTACGCGCTGCACTTTCCGGCCGAGGACGAGGCCGCCGTGATCCTGATGGCCGTGCTGCCCGGCTTCCAGGGCCGCGGCGTCGGCCGCGCGCTCCAGGGCGCGATGGACGCCGTCTGCCGCCCGCTCGGCATTCGCCGCATCCACATCGCGACGACGAACGACAACATCCCCGGCCTCTACTTCTACCAGCGCCTGGGCTATCGCCTGCGCAGCCTGCACGTGGGCGCCGCAGCCACCGCGCTCGCCGAGCACGGCGAGGCGGGCATGGCCGGCTTCGGCGGCATTCCGATCCTGGACGAGGTCCACTTGACCAAGGAGTTGGGACGCACGCCCTAGGCGCGCCTAGGTCTGCAGCAGCACCTGCAGCTTGAGGAAGAACTGCCGCTCGGCCTGGGCGAGGCCGGTCTCGCCGCCGTAGTCGAGCACGTGGTGCGCGGAGCCGAGGTAGAGCACCGTGAACGGGCTCAGCTTGTAGCTGAGCAGCGGCTCGAGGTCGATGGCGCTGTCGAAGTCGTCGTACTGGACGATCGCGCGCAGGAAGAGTCGCCGCGTGAACTGCAGGTCGAGCCGCGTGCGCGCGACGTAGCCACGGAAAACCTCGTCGCCCGTGTCCGGATGCTCCATGCGCGTCCACTCGAGGCTGGGCCAGATCACCGTGCGCTGGCCCAGGCGCAGGCTTGCCCAGCCCGCGACCGCGCGCTGGCGGCCCAGGAACGGCGCTGCCGTGCGGCGGATGGTGTGCGCCCAGTGCAGCTCGGCCCCGAACTGGGCGGCGCTGCTCGGATTGCAGGAGAACTCGACGCTGGTGCGCCGAATGCCGTCGAACTGCACGCCGCGGTAGTTCTCGGCGCTCCACATCTGCACGAGTTCCACGTGGGTCTGCTTGAGCAGATTCAGGTCGACCGCGGGGACGAACCACTCGTCCTTCTGCTTGCCGGCGTAGTTCCAGGCGCCGCCCACCGAGAAGCGCGGCTGGACGCTCTCGACGAAGCGACTCGCCGGCCGGAAATCCCAGCCCATCCAGCCGCTGAGGTCGCGGCGGTTGCTGGTGGAGATGAAGCCGTTCTCCGCGCGGAAGGCGGGACTGGTCTGCCTCGCGTCGATGTCGAAGTTCCAGCGCCGGCCGCTGCGCTCGAGGCTGGTGTAGAGCGCGTGGCCGAGGAAGCGCTCGCCGTCCAGGGCCGCGCTGTAGCGGCCACCGTCGAAGCGCAGGTTCTGCGCGACGAGGGGGACGCTGAGCAGGCTGTCGACGGGCTCCTGGGTGCGGCTGCCCAGGGCCTGGAACTCCCAGCGCCAGTTGTCGCGGAAGCGCAGCGCCCAATCCAGGCCGGCCACCGTGCCCGCACCGCCGTCCGCCGGCAGGCGCAGGCCGTGCTTGTCGAACTCGGCGCCGTGGCGGCGGTCCGTCAGCAGCGCGCCGATGAAGGAGCTGCCCGCGTAGCTGCGGCGCAGGCGCAGGATGTTCGAGAGGCTCTCGCCGCCCAGCAGGATGCGGCTCGACTCCTCGAAGGGCAGGATGAAGGGGCTGCGTTCGTCCTGGGCGCTGAGCAGCAGCAGCTCGTAGGGTCCGCGCCGCGCCGTCACCTTGGCCGCGACGTAGGGGTCGTTGATCGAGCGCGTGTAGATGGCGTTGATCCAGGAGCCGAAGAGGTTGCTGCCGCGCTGGAAGAAGGGCCGCCGCTCCTCGTAGAAGAGCGCGAAGGGCGTGTTGACGTCGATCTGGGCGGCGTCGGACTCGACCTGGCTGAAGTCGGGGTTGAAGGCGCCCTCGATGGCGAGGTTGGGGCCGAAGGTGTAGGCGAGGCCGAGGCCGAAGTCGGCGCGGGAGTCGCCGCGCTGCCAGGGCGAGTCCGGATCGTCCGCGTTCGCCAGGCCCGCTCCCTGGTGCGCGATCATCGCGGGCAGCAGGGAGAGGCCGCCGCCCGGCTTCACCGCGCGGATGCCCCGCAGGGTGCCGAACTGGCACATCCAGCAGGCCTCGTCCCGGTCGACGGCGGCCCAGGTGCTGCGCTCGCGGAAGTTCCGTTTGCGGTCCCGCCAGAAGGTCGCCCGCCAGACCTGCTCCTCGGCGTCGGGGAAGAGCAGGCTCGCGAAGGGGACGGCGACCTCGACCTGGAAGCCCGTGGCCGTGAGGCGGCCTTCGGAAGTCCAGACGAGATCGAAGCCGATATCCTCACCGCCGCCGGCGACCAGGCGCAGGTCGCCCTGGATGCCCAGGGGGTTCACGAAGAGCTCGTAGGCCCAGGCCTGGTCGGCGTAGGTGTCCAGGATGATGCCGAGGTAGTCGTCCTGCCAGATGGCGTCGCGGTCGCGCAGGCCCGCGCGCACCTCGGCGGAGTCGTCCTCGGCGATGAAGGCCAGGTAGAGCTGCTCGGCGTCGTAGGTGACGAGCACGCGGGTCGCGACCGGCGGCTCGCTGTTGTCGCCCGGACTGCTCTCGGCGAAGTTCTCGGCGACGGCGGCGCCGGCCCAGCCCGGGTCGTCGAGCAGGCCGTCGATCCGGATCTCGCCGGCGGCGGGGCGCAGCGTGAGCGATGGGCGCCAGTTCGGCGCGAAGTCCGCGGCGGCGGCGAGGGTGCTGAGGCTGCTGAGGGTGAAGGCGGCGGCGGCAATACGAGCAGGACGGGCGAGGCCCTGGCGCGTCAGACCCTTCATCGTACTCCCTGCGTGCCGAGCGGCGGCGAGTGGGGCAGCCCGGCCGGGCCGGCGGTCTTGGCTCCCGCCTTCCCGGCCGGGCGTGGCACGCGGCACCGGGTCCGCGCACGGCGGCAATCTACGACAGCTCCTGGTGCTCGTTTCTCGCTTCGGCTCGCTTTTTACGCCGGGATACCGTTTTTACAGCGAGCGAAACCCGGACCCCCGACTTCTGCGTAGGGGGCCTTCGTTTTCGGTTGGTCGCGGGGCGGGCTGCGCTACACTCGCCCTGTCGCCGATCCCGCAACCGGCGCCGATCCCTCAGGAGGCAAGCATGCGCACTCGCTCCCGTCGCGGCGCGCTCCCGCGTCCGCCCTTCGCCGCCGTCTGGGCACTGCTGATCACTCTCGCAGGCCCGGCCCTCGCGGACACTCCCGATCACCCCGCGCTCGTCGAGCAGCTCGGCCAGATCGAGCGCCTCGGCATGCTGCCCGGAGCAGCGAACAGCGCCGCCGCGGGACTGCTCAACCCCGCGGCCTGGTCCGTGCAGCGCAGCGGGGGACTCTATTTCGCCTGGGTCGACCCCGAGGGCGATCCCTATCCGCGCCAGGAGTTCACGGACTTCACCGCCGTCGCCAACCTGAAGAGCCTCGGCTTCGGCCTGCGCTACCGCGGCCTCGGCGAGGACGCGGACGGCGTGAACGCCGCCGCTCACTACACCTACACGCTGGGACTGTCGGGCGGCGACCGCAGCCAGGCCAGCGGCCTCTCCTACACCTGGACGCGGGGCGCGATCGGCGCCTTCGGCGAGCAGCGCCTGCTGACGGCCGGCAGCATCCGCCGCTGGCAGCAGGTCTCGCTCGGGGTCACGGGCGGCTACGACTTCACGGCCAAGCACAGCCTCTACCAGGCCGACCTCGGCCTGCGGCCATTCGGGCCGCGCCTGACCCTGGTCGGGGGCGCCTCCTACATCCCTCCCGAGAAGGAGGACGACGCCTTCGACGAGGTGGCCTTCAGCTACGGCCTCGAGGCGCGCGTGCTGCCCGGGCTGGATCTCGCCGCGCTCGCCCGCGACACCGGCGAGCTCAGTCTGCGGGTGGACCTCGCCTTCGGCGGCGGCAAGCCGGGCGGCGAGCCGATGCGCTCGGCCCTCGGCGCGCGCTTCCACCTGGACGACGAGCAGGAGCACGCGGCCACGACCTACGCCTTCGAGATGATGGCGGGGCCCCACCTCGGGCTGCTCATGGCCAAGCCGAAGCACTACCCCGAGATCGACCTCCGGGGCGATCTGAGCTACCGCAACTACCGCTTCTTCGACGATCGCCGCCGCTTCGTCGAGCTGCTCGGGGAGCTGGCGGGCGACGCCCAGGACCGCAGCGTGGCCGGTGTCGTCATCAATCTCTCCAGCCTGGCGGCCACGCCGGCCAATCTCTGGGAGCTGCGCGCGCAGCTCGCCGGCCTGCGCGCGGCGGGCAAGAAGGTCGTCATCTACTTCGATCGGGCGGGGATCCCGCTCTACATGCTGGCCAGCGTCGCCGACGAGCTGTGGATGGATCCGCACGGCGACCTCGACATCAAGGGCCTCAACTTCGGGCGCAGCTACTACCGGGCGATGCTGGACAAGATGGGCGTCGGCATCGACGAGTGGCGCTTCTTCACCTACAAGTCGGCGATGGAGGGCTTCTCGCGCACCTCGATGTCCGACGCCGACCGCGAGCAGTTCCAGGCCTTCATGGAGGACTGGTACGCCGCCGCCGTCGGGCTCATCCTCGAGGCGCGCGGCCTGGACCGCGGGGCCTGGGACGCGCTGGTCGACGAGAAGGCCGAGCTGATGGCCGAGGAGGCCCTCGCCGCCGGGCTGGTGGACAAGCTGGGCGACTACAACGAGGCCAAGGAAGGCGCCAAGGAGGCGGGGCGCCGCGCGAGCGGCGACGCCGTCAGCGCGGAGCTGGCCGCGCTCTTCGGCGATCCGGTCTGGGGTCGCGAGATCTGGGGCGAGCCGAAGAAGATCGCCCTGCTCTACGCCATCGGCGAGTGCGCCATGGACACGGGCATCCAGGGCCGGCGCCTGTCCAAGACCATCCGCGCGATGCGCGAGAACCCGGGCGTCGCCGCCGTCGTGCTGCGCGCCGACTCGCCGGGCGGCGACCCGCTGCCCAGCGACCTCGTCTCCCGCGAGCTGAAGGCCACCGAGGAGAAGAAGCCGGTCTTCGTCTCCCAGGGCCAGGTGGCGGCTTCGGGGGGTTACTGGATCAGCATGCACAGCACGGCCATCTATGCCTCGCCCTTCACGCTGACCGGCTCGATCGGGGTCATCTCGGGTCACCTCTGGGACAACGGCCTGGGCGACAAGCTCGGCATGGACTACGACCACGTGCAGATCGGCGAGCACGCGGACTACCAGAGCGGTCCGGTCCTGCCGCTGATCGGGGAGAGCATCCCGTACCGGCCGGTCACGCCCGAGGAGCGCTCCCGCGGCGAGTACGTGATGAAGACCCTCTACCACAACTTCACCGAGCAGGTGGCCACGGGCCGCGGCCTGACGCCCGAGGCCGTGGACAAGATCGGCCAGGGCCGCGTCTGGAGCGGCACAGACGGTCAGGCGATCGGCCTCGTCGACCGCGTCGACGGCCTCTGGGGCAGTCTGGTCGCGGCCAAGCGCGCGGCGGGCCTGCCCGACAGCCGTCCGGTGACCCTCGTCGAGGGCCCCGCGCTCGGCGCCTTCGACTTCAGCTTCCTCAAGCCGTCGCTGCCCGGCTTCGGCCTGCTCGCGCGCCTCGGCACTGCCGCGGCAGAGACAGCGCCGGCGCCGTTGCTCAGTGGCGATCCCTGGTCGCGCCTGCCCGCGGCCGAGCGCCTGTACCTCGAGCAGCTCGTCGCCGCGCAGGGCGGGCCGCTCGTCATGATGCCGCCGATCGCGATCGAGAGCGTGCGCCTGACGCCCTAGGCGCGACTGCCTCGCGCAGGAGAACCGGACCGCGGCGCCCCGCGGTCCGGTTTTTTCTGGCATCCGGCGCCCGGTCGGTTATACTGATCCCGAGAGCAATCCCTAGACTGGGCGCCCACGGGCGCCGGCGCCGTGGCGCTCCGGACGTAGGACGGGAGCGACACGGCGCCTTCGTTTGCGGCGCCGCCCCGCCGCCGGCCCGGAGGTGCTCCATGCGAGTCCCCTACTTCGTCGTCGATGCCTTCGCCTCCGCGCCCTTCACGGGCAACCCCGCCGGCGTCTGCCCGCTGGTCACCTGGCTGTCCGACCCGCTGCTGCAGGCGATCGCCGCCGAGAACCGCCACAGCGAGACGGCCTTCCTCGTCAAGGGCGGCGACCACTACGCCCTGCGCTGGTTCACGCCGGCCGTCGAGGTGAACCTCTGCGGCCACGCAACGCTGGCCGCGGCGCACGTGCTCTTCACGCACCTGGGCGAGCCGGGCCCGCGCCTGGAGTTCCGCAGCCACAGCGGGCCGCTCTTCGCCGAGCGGCAGGCGGGGCGCATCGCCCTCGACTTTCCGGCCCTGCCCCTGCGCCCGCGGCCCGTGGACGCGGCCCTCGTCGCCGCCCTCGGCTGCATGCCCGAGCTGGCGATGCGCGAGGACGACATCCTCGCCGTGCTGCCGGACGCCGAGAGCGTGCGCCGCCTGCGGCCCGACCTCGCCGCCGTCGCCGCCCTGGACTGCCGCGGCCTGATCGTGACGGCGCCGGGCCGCGACTGCGACTTCGTCTCGCGCTTCTTCGCCCCGGCGGCCGGTGTGGATGAGGACCCGGTGACGGGCTCCGCGCACTGCCTGCTCGCGCCCTACTGGGCCGAGCGCCTGGGCAAGCGCGAGCTGCACGCCCGGCAGCTCTCGCCGCGGGGCGGCGAACTCTTCTGCCGTCTGCTCGGGGAGCGGGTCGAGATCGCGGGCCAGTGCCGCGACTACCTGCGCGGCGAGATCGCGCTGCCGGACGCGCTGATCTAGCCCGGCGGCTTGATCGCCGCTCGCCCATTCGCCACAATGCGCGGAGACCAGGTCCCGGAGACTGCCATGGCCCCCGCGCTCTTCGTTCTCTACGTCGCCGACCAGCCGGCCGCCCGTCGCTTCTGGGCCCGCGTGCTCGTGCGCGAGCCCCAGCTCGACGTGCCCGGCATGACCGAGTTCGCCCTCGCCGAGGGCGCGCTGCTCGGCCTGATGCCCGAGGCGGGGATCCGCCGTCTGCTCGGACCGGCGCTGCCCGATCCCGCTGCTGCGGCGGGCGCGCCGCGCGCCGAACTCTACCTGCGCGTGCCCGATGCGGCGGCCGCCCACGCGCGCGCCCTCGCGGCCGGCGCGCGCGAGCTGAGCGCACCGGCCGCGCGCGAGTGGGGGGAGCGCGTCGCCTACAGCCTGGACCCCGACGGCCACGTGCTGGCCTTCGCGGACGGGGCTGCCGCGGGGCACGAGAAGCCGGCGCCCACCGAGGCGCCCGTGCTCGAGGCCATCCGCCGGCGCTGGAGTCCGCGCGCCTGGACCGCCGAGCCCCTGCCGGCCGGCGCGATTGCCGCGCTCTTCGAGGCCGCGCGCTGGGCGCCCTCCTCCTTCAACGAGCAGCCCTGGCGCTGGCTGGTGGCCGGCCGCGAGGACCCGAACGCCTTCGCGCTCCTGCTGAGCTGCCTGGGCGAGTGGAATCAGCGCTGGGCGCGCCGCGCCGGCGCGCTCGCGCTCGCCGTCACGCGCGAGCAGTTCAGTCGCAACGAGAAGTCGAACCACCACGCCTGGTACGACCTCGGCCAGGCCTGTGCGCTGATGGCCGTGCAGGCGGCCGCCCTCGGCCTGCAGACCCACCAGATGGGCGGGATCGACCCCGAGCGCGCGCGGCAGGTCTACGGCGTGCCGGCGGGCTACCAGGTGGTGACGGGCATCGCGATCGGCCGGCCGGGCGATCCGGCCGCCCTCGACGACGAGGGCATGCGCGAGTCCGAGCTGGCGCCGCGCCGGCGCCGCCCGCTGGCCGAGAGCGTCTTCGCCGGCCGCTGGGGCGAGCCGCATCCGGCCTTTGGCCCGCCGGGTAACCGCCGCGAGGAGGCCCCGTAGCAGGCCATCCCCCGCGAAACCATCCCCTGGGAGGCGCCATGAAGACGCTGCTGCTCTCCTGCCTCGGCACCCTGCTCGCCCTCGCGCTCGTCGTCCTCGGCCTCGCGGGGGGCTTCGCCTGGAAGAACTCGCGCGGCCCCGAGGTGGACCGCGGCGACTGGCTGGTGATCGACCTCTACGGCGCCCTGCCCGAGTACGACCCGCCGGCCGGGCCCCTCGGCCAGCTGATGGACGGCGGCGCCCGTACCCTGACCCGCACGCTGGAGGTGCTCGAGAAGGCGCGCGCGGACGAGCGCGTCGCGGGCTTGCTCCTGAAGGTCGGCCCCAACGGCGCCGGCTGGGCCAGCATCGAGGAATTGCGCGGCGCCGTGGCCGCGCTGCGCGCGGCGGGCAAGCCAGCCCTCGCCTGGTCGGACGACATCGACCTGAAGGGGCTCTTCCTGGCCAGCGCCTGCGAGTCCATCTTCATCGCGCCGCACGCGGAGCTGAGCCTGACCGGCGTGCGCGCACAGTCCCTGCACGTCAAGCGCGCCCTGGACAAGCTGGGCATCAAGCCGCAGCTCCACCAGATCAAGGACTACAAGGCCGCCGCCGAGTTGCTCCTGCGCGAGGATGCCAGCGAGGCCGCCAAGGAGAACGACCGCTGGATCATCGATGAGTTCTGGCGGCTCGCGCTGACCGCCTTCCAGGCCGAGCGCGGGCTCAGCGAGGCGCAGATCACCGCGATGATGGAGAAGGCCGTCTTCTCGCCGGCCGAGGCGAAGGCCGGCGGGCTCATCGACGAGGCGCTCTACTTCGACGAGCTGAAGGCCCGCCTCGCCGCGCGCCCCGAGCAGAAGACCGAGGACGGCGCCCTGCCCACGATCGCCGACGGCGAGTACGCCAAGCTGGAGCGCGAGGACCTCGACCTCGAGGGCAAGCCGCGCATCGCCGTCGTGCACGCGCAGGGCTCGATCGGCGGGCGCGAGAGCCGCGTCGACCCCCTGCTCGGCGTCATGATGGGGCACGAGTCCGTGGTGGCCGACCTGCGCGCCGCGCGAGAGGACGAGGACGTGGTGGCGATCATCTTCCGCGTCGACAGCGGGGGTGGCGAGTCCCTGGCCAGCGGCTTCATACGCCACGAGGTGGGCCTCTGCGCGGCGGCGAAGCCCACGATCTGCTCGATGGTGGACGTCGCCGCCTCCGGCGGCTACCTGATCGCCTACCACGCGAGCAAGCTGGTCGCCGACGCCTTCACGGTCACCGGCTCCATCGGCTCGATCAGCGGCAAGTTCAACGTGAGGGGCCTGCACGAGAAGCTCGGCATCACGCACGACGCGGTCGAGAAGGGCCCCAACGCCGACTTCTGGTCCGACCAGAAGGACTTCACGCCCGAGCAGTGGGCGCGCTTCACCCAGGATCACTGGCGCGGCTTCAACGAGTGGCTGGCCGACGTGGCCGTGAAGCGCGGCATGAGCTTCGCGGAAGCGGAGGCGCTGGCGCACGGCCGCGTCTGGACTGGCACGCAGGCGCTGGAGAACAGGCTCGTCGACGCGGTGGGCGGCTTCGACGCCGCGCTCGCGCTCGCCCGGGAGCAGGCGGGCCTCGCGCCGGACGCGAAGGTGAAGCTCGTCCACTACCCCGAGGCGCCCGGCCTGCTCGACTTCCTTCAGGACGGCGACGCGAGCGGCGCCCTGAGCTGGCTCGCCTACCGCTATCTGCGGGAGGACCTGGCCGAGACCTGGCGGCTCATCGAGACCGGCGTGCTCGTCGAGGGCGCCGTGGCGGTGCCGCGATGAGCCCGCGGGCGAAGGCACCGGCGCCGCGCGTCCTGCCGCTCACCCCCGAGCGCTGGGCCGACTTCGAGACGCTCTTCGGTCCCCGCGGCGCCTGCGGCGGCTGCTGGTGCATGTGGTGGCGGCTGAAGCGCAGCGACTGGGAGCGCGGCCAGGGCGCCGGCAACAAGCAGGCGATGCGGCGGCTCGTGGCGGCGGGCGCGGTGCCCGGCCTGATCGCCTATGCCGGGGACGAGCCGGTGGGCTGGGTGTCGGTAGGCCCCCGCGAGCACTTCGGCGTGCTCGGGCGCTCGCCGGTGCTGAAGCCCGTGGACGAGACGC
>VGXI01000044.1 GCA_016873475.1 bacterium
CCGATCTTGGGGGCGATCTCCGCCGGGATCTCGATCGGCGCGCTCTTGGCGGCCGCGTGCAGGGCCGCGATGTCGCCCGCGCCCGCGCGCAGCTTGCGGCCGCGGGTGTTCAGGCGCTGCTGCGCGGCCGCTAGGCGCGCGCCCAGCGTCTTCAGCATGCCGTCCTCGCGACCGATCAGCGTGCGGATTGCGAGCAGGGTCTCCCAGTAGCAGGCCTCCTTGGCCTCGGCGCTGTCATTTGCCGCGCAGCGCGGGGGCGTCAGGCCGCTGCCCGCGAAGAGCGGCGCGATCGTCGCGTAGAACTCGTCCGAGCAGAACTTGTGGCCGGCGCCGTGGGAGCCGCGGCCTTCGATGCCGTACTGCCAGCCCTTCACCGTGCGGTAGACCACCGCCGTCGGCTGCCCGTTCGCCATGGCGAGCGCCGCCGCCTGCGCGGCGTGCACCTGCTGGAGGTCGAAGCCGTCGGCGACTTCGATGAGGTTCCAGTCGTGCAGCCAGGCCAGCTCGCGCGGATCCCACTGGACGTAGTCGCCGGGCGCGGCGCCCTCGCGACAGACGCGGTTGGAGTCGATCGAGGCCTGGTTCCAGTCGACGTGCAGGAAGCAGTTGTCCAGGCCGCTGGCGCTGGCCGCGGCCATCGCCTCGACGACGCGGCCGGGCGTCATGCCGCCCTCACCCTCCACGAGGTGCACGCGCGGCGCATCCGCGCCGAAGGCGTCGCGGGCGCCGAAGGCGAGACCCACCGAAGAGGCCACGCCCACGCCCGAGGCGCCGGTCGCGAGGCGCAGGAAGGGCATCGTCGGCGTCGGGTGGCCGTCCAGGGCCTTGGCCTTGTGCTGCGTGAAGAGGGGCAGGGTCGTCGCTGGGTTGCGGCGGAAGCCGAGCAGGTCTTCCATGCGCAGCTGACGCCGCAGATCGGTGGGCAGCAGGCCCGGCGCGGCGAGGCGGGCGACTTCGTTGCGCAGCGCCCACATCGCGTAGAGGCCCATCGCCTTGTGGCCGGCGGCATAGGAGATGAGGTCGTTGTCGTCGCGCTCGGGATCGGCGAAATCGTAGTCGAGGGCGCTGAAGGCGAGCCCGGCGACGAAACGGCCCGAGGAGATGGAGCCGCCGGGGTGCCCGCTGGTCGGCACGTAGTTGAAGAGCACGGCGCAGAGGCTGCGGTAGATGAGGTCGTAGCGCTCGAAGGCCGCCAGCTCGGCCGGCCCGAGCGGGCCCTTGCCCATCGTCTCGGTGATGACCTGGTAGCTCGCCCGCCGGGGCCCGAACTCCATCTTGCTCGCCACGCTGCCCTCCTTCGCCGGCGCCTTCTCGGCGCTGTCGATCTGCAGATCCGATTGGCCGGTGCGACCGACAATATAGGCGATCGGAGGGCGAGGGGAAGCGGCAGGGAGGCGGAAACGGCCCTAGCGGGCGGGAAGCGGCTCGCGCGCGGGTGCCGGTCGGGCGTGGACAGCCTCCCTGGCGAGCCCCTCGCGCTCGGCCGGCCCCACCGGCGGGCTGGCGGCCAGCAGCTCCGCCAGCTCACCGGTGGCCGCCGCCGCGAGGACGGCATCGACGACTTCCGCGTCGTAGAGCTGGCCGCGCTGCTGCCGCAGCTCCTTGAGCGCGAGATCGGGCCCCAGACCGGGCCGGTATGGACGATCCGTGGCCATCGCCTCGAGCAGATCGGCCACGGCGAGCACGCGCACCTGCCACATCTGCTCGTTGCCCGTGAGCCCCTGCGGGTAGCCCGAGCCGTCGAGGCGCTCATGGTGCTGCAGCACGGCGGCCGCCACGGGCCAGGGAAAGCTGATGTCGCGCAGGATCTCGTAACCCATCTGCGGATGCT
Source organism: bacterium (assembly GCA_016873475.1). Classification (NCBI taxonomy): domain Bacteria; species bacterium. The sequence continues at coordinate 1,832 of VGXI01000044.1, forward strand.
GGCGCATCAGCTCCAGCTCCTCGGGGCCGAGGCGCCCCGGCTTGGAGAGGATCTCCGTCGGGATCCCCACCTTGCCGATGTCGTGCAGCAGGCCCATGAGCTGCAGGCCGCGCAGCTCGTAGGGGGAGCGGCCCAGGCGCCGGGCGAGGAAGACGGCCAGGGTCGCCACGCGCACCGAGTGGCCTTTCGTATAGGGATCCCGCAGCTCGACCATGCGGCTGAGGGCCTCGCAGGTGCCGGTGATCGTCTCTTCGAGCACGCGCTTGGCCTGGAACCAGTCGGTGATGTTGCGATCGACGCCGCGGTAGCCGAGCAGCTCGCCCGCAGTGCCGAGGATGGGAATGGCCCGGCTCTCGACGTAGATCTCGTCCCCGTCGGCGCCGAGGGCGCGGTGCACCAGTTCGGACAGGGGCTCGCGCCGCGTGCGGGCCTGAGCCATCACGCGACGCAGGCGACCGCGGTCCTCGGGATGGACGAAGTCGAGCGGCCGGCGGCCGGACATCTCGACCGGCCGGTAGCCGAGCAGCAGGCGCACGCCGTCGCTGTTGTAGCAGTAGCGGCCCTGCGCATCGAGCTCCCAGATGTGATCGGCACTGCTCAGGCTGAGATCCTGGAAGCGCTGCCGAACCACGCGCGCTTCCGCGCGCAACCGCTGTGCTTCCTGCCAGAATCCGAGTAGCGCGCCGGCCTGGACCAGCGAGGCCGCGGCTGGACCGGCGAGAGCGGTCGCGCCGGCCCCGGCAAAGAGGCAGAGCCCGGCCGCCGGGCCGGGACCGCCGAACGCGAGCAGCAGCGCCGGCGGATCGCCGGGGGCGGCGAGCGCCTCGGCGAGGGGGCGCTCCCCGGCGTCCTCCCGGGCGATCGCGCGCAGCGTGGGGCCGGCGCTGGGCGCCAGCGCGGGCCAGGGCGGCGGCAGAGGGAGCTGCTGCGGGAAGGGGACGCCCTCGCCGAGCCGGGCGCGCCGCTCGAGTTCGCCGCTCTCCGCACGGAGATAGAGCGCCACGCCCGCGCGGCCGCTCAGCGCCGCCAGCGGGGTGAGGCAGCCGGCGAGCTGCTCGGCGGCGGGGCCGGCGGCCTGCAGGGCCGCAGCGAGCTCGGCCAGCGCCTGGCAGGCGGTGGGCAGGGGGTCGAACTCTCGCTCATCCGGGGACATGCGGACCTCACGGCTGCCCTGGCAGGGGCGCCGGACGGCAATGCCAGGATCGTTCCAACCCGACCGCCCCGCCCCCCGTGGTCCTCGCCGGCCGCCCGCACAAGATCTTGGGGTGGCCACTTCCTAACCCAAAGTCAGGCTTTGAGATGTGAGACTGGCTTGAAGAAAAGTCTTGCCAAGGCAGGCCCCAGGGGGGAAAAGAGGGCCGTCCGTGCGGGGAGGCTGCGATGATCCGCGAAAAACTCGTGCGCGTTCGCAAGAAGGGGCAGGAGTTCACAGGGACGCTCTCCTACTTCTCGCCCTTCCTGATGAAGAAGCGCCGCGAGGCCGAGCTGCCCGGCCGCGGCGGCGAGCTCTTCCTCGAACTGAAGAGCTTCGACATCGCCTCGCTGCTCATGGTCAGGAGCGAGGTCCTCGCCGAGGGCCGCGGCTACGACCACTACGACAGCTTCCAGTGCCTGCAGGCCCAGCTCGACGAGCAGGGCGCCGAGATCCTCTCCTGCGGCAACTGCCAGTACTTCCTCTTCTCGGGCATGGCGCGCGACATGAGCAACGGCTCGCGCGGCTACTGTCTGCACGGCCGGCTCGGCCAGAACCTGCGGCCGCGGGACATCCGCGAGATCTTCCACTGCTGTGAGTACTTCGAGTACGGCCCCAAGGACGAGCGCGAGGCCTTCCGCCAGCGCTGGCGCACGAGCCTGATGGCCCGGCCGATGGACCAGCGCCCGCGCGCCGATCAGCACTACGCCGATCTGCCGGAGGACCCGGACAGCCCGTCTTCCCTCTGAGCGCCGCGGCCAAGACGGTTGTCCCCTGCGCGGGCTTCGACTATAGTGCCCGGCGGCGCGCGGATCGAACCCCCCGCGCGAGCGGACTCGCCCCGGTCCCGCGCCAGCGGCCGGCCTTCCCGGACGGACAGGATGTTCGACCCCAAGGATCCGATTCCCCAGCGCCCGGACCGCATGCCCCCCGGCCAGATCCTGGCGACCTGCCAGCGCTGCCGCGCGACCTGCTGCACCTACATGGCCATCGAGATCGACGCACCGACCACGCTCGCCGACTTCGAGAACATCCGCTGGTACTGCGCGCACAAGCAGACCTGGGTATTCAAGGACGCCGGGTCCTGGTTCGTCGTCTTCGCTACGCCCTGCGAGCAGCTCCAGGCCGATTACACCTGCGGCATCTACGACACGCGTCCGCAGGTCTGCCGGGAGCACAAGTTCGGCGAATGCGACTACTTCCTGCGCGGGGAATTCGATCTGGAACTGCGCAGCCTGGAGGCGGTAGAGGCCTACCTTCGCCAGCGTTTCCCCAGCCACTATCGCAAGCAGACACGGCGGACCGCCAGGCGGCGCGGCCGCGCGCCGGGGGGCGAGGGCGCGACGGGAGGCGCGTGAGCGCCCGCTGGCGCTGGGCCCCAATCGCGGCGGCACTCTTCGCGAGCGGCTGCGGCGGCGAGAGTGGGGCCGAGTACGGCCGGCTCCACGCTGCCCAGCGCGCCTACTGGCAGGCGCTGCGCGCGCAGGAGCGCCTGGACATCTATCCGAGTCACGCGCGGGCCCAGGCCTGTTTGGCGGACTACCTGGCCGTGGCGCGGGCCTATCCGGCGACGGCTCTGCCCCGGCCGCTGCCCGCGGATCAGCGCGAGGCGCCGTCGGCGAAGATCGCCCGCGTGGGAGCGATGGCCGCCCTGGGGGCGGCGGCCATCCACTGGGAGCTCGGCGAGCGGGAGGCGGCCCTCGCGCTGCTGGGCAGCTGCCTGCGCGAGGATCTGCCGCTCGGGGCCCTGGCCGAGCGGCGCCTGCGGGTGACCCTGTCCGGCTACCTGCGCGAGCTGGGCCGGCGGCGGGAGGCGGCCGCGGTTCTGGGCAGCCTGCTCGTGGGTCTCGCGCCCGGCCTCGAGCCAGGCGACGCGGCCTATCCCGACGCCGAGCTGCTCGGCCTGTGCCCCCAGCTGGCGGACCTGGCGCTGGCGGCTGGCGATTCGCTGCTGAAGGCCGAGGTCGCCGGGCGGCTGAGCGAGTTCCTCGGCCGCCTGCGGCGAGACTACGCCGGCCAGGAGCCCGCCTATCAGGGGCTCCACACCTGGGCGGAGACCGCGCCCCGCCTGGGCCGCTGGGAAGACGCCGAGGCGGCGCTGGCGGAACTCGCCCGCGGTTTCCCGACTCGGGAGCCGGGGCGCGCGGAGTTGCAGCGGGCGCGCCTGCTCATCGCGCGGCTCGAGCGGGCGGCGGAAGGAGAGGCTGTCCTCGTTGGGCTCGCCGCCGGCGACAGCGAGGCGGCGGTTCCGGCGGGGTTGGAGTACCTTCGGGTCCTCCTCCGGCAGGGGCGCCTGGGCGAGCTGCCGTCTCGGCTCGAGCACTTGCACCGGCGCGTCCGGACGCGCGAGGATCGGGCCGAGCTGCTCTATCTTTGGGGCCACTACGAGGCGCGGCTCGGCACCTGGGATGCGGCTCGCCAGCGCTGGGAGGTCGCGGCGACGGAGCTGCCCACCACGCCCTACGGCATGGAGGCCCAGCTCGCGGTGGCGAGGGTCTGGGCGGAGCGAGGCGAGCCTCGCTTCGCGGCGCGCTCCCTGGCCAGGCTCTTCGAGGCCTGCCGGCGGAACACGCGGCGGCTGCCGGGCAGCGAGGAGGCCGGGGTTTCCCTGGCCCTGGAGGCGCGGGCAGACTCCCTGCTCGGCACGCTCCCTGCGACGGAGGAGGCCGTGCGCGGGCTCCTCGCGCGACGCCCTCCGGCGCGGGAAGGGTCCTAGGAGCCCGCAGCGGCGGGCGGCGGATTGCCAAGGAGAGTCGATGGCTACCGAGGATCTCCTCAAAGAGCTTCTGGGGCAGGGGAAGAAGAAGGAATTCGACCCCCTCCAGTACCCGCGCCTGATCTGGCGCAAGAAGCACATCGTGCTGATCCCTCTGGTCATCGCCTGGGGCATCGGCGCCCTGGGCGTGAACACGATTCCGCCCACCTATGTCGCGACCAGCTCCGTGGCCATCGGCACCGACGCCAACTTCACGCGCGATCTCTCGCTGCTGCTCGACCAGGAGGTGGGCCGGCGCCAGGAGGTGGCCGACCTCGCCCAGGTGCAGGCGGACCTGCGCAACCAGGACTTCCTCAACGAGGTGATCGCGCTCCTGGGAATGGACGAGACGCCCATCCTGCGCGAGAAGGGGGAGCGCCTGGTGGACGGCCCGCTCGCCGGCGCCGACCTCGAAGACGTCGTGCGGCGCCTCGTCGCCGAGGAGATCCGCGAGCGCACCGAGGTGCGCCTGGGCTCGGGGGCGGTCTTCAACATCCGCTGCGAAGACGGGGATCCCACGACCGCCTACCTGCTGAACCGCGTGCTCACGCAGAAGTTCGTCGAGACGCGCCGCCAGCGCGAGCTGGCCGAGGTGACGGCCAAGGGCGACTTCAGCGACGAGCAGGTCGCCATCTACAAGGAGAAGCTCAACCGCGCCGAGACCGAGCTCGAGCGCTTCCAGGGGACCCAGCAGCAGACCCTGGCCGAAGGCAACCCCGTGGGTGCGACCAACGTGCTCCTCGCCCAGGAGATCATGCGGACCTACGAGCAGGAGTTGACCAACATCGAGAGCCAGGTGGACGCGGTGCGCAGCCAGTTGCGCACGCGCTTCGGTGTCGTGCCCACCAGCGACCGCCTGCTCTCGGACCGCGATCTGCGGGCGCTCAACAACAAGCAGATCCACAGCATGCTGCAGAACCTGATCACCTACCTCGGCCAGCAGGTGCGCCGCGCGGAATCGCTGACGGATCTGGTCGAGGACGCGAGCGTCGGCGCCGATCGCCAGGCCTACCGCGATCGCCTCAGCGTGCTCGTGGGCCAGGTCTACGCCAGCAACTCGCCGCCCGAGCGCGAGCTGATCGTGAGCTACTACTACCGGCTGATGCTGGTGAGCAGCTTTCAGGAGATCGTCGACACGCTCAGCCGCTACGTGAACAACTACCGCCAGAACGTGGGCGGCCAGCCGGCCTACCAGACGGAGCTCGACCGCCGGCAGGCCGAGGTGAACAAGAACCGCGAGTTCTTCGAGGTCTTCCAGCAACAGTCGACGAGCGCCCAGATCGCGCGGGCGATCCAGGCCAACCAGCTCGCCACGCGCATCGATATCCGGGACTACGCGGTCAAGCCCATCAAGCCGGCGAAGCCGAACAAGGGGCGGCTGCAGGCAATCTTCGTGGTGATGGGCCTCGCGACCGGCCTGGCGGTGATCTTCCTGACCCAGTTCTTCAACCGGTCCTTCGGCGATGTCAAGGACATCGAGGCCTTCCTGGGCGTGCCGGTGCTGGGCACGATTCCGCCGCTGGCCCGCGGGCCGGGCAAGGCGCGCCAGCAGCGGCGCAAGAACACGCTGCTCTGGGTTCTCGCGATGATCGTCTACACGATGGCAATGGCCGGGGCGATGGTCTTCATCAAGGGCATGAACTCGCGCATCGAGCTGCAGATCGATCGCGCGGCCGCCGAGGAGATGTTGCTGTGAGCACGGTCCTCCCTGACGAGCAGCCCAAGGGCGCAGGGGGCGCCGAGTCGAGCACCCAGCCCCGGCGCGAGAAGCGGGGCGCGGGCGAGCGCGGCGGCCACCCCGCCAACGGGCGCAACAACGAGGCCATTCCGGGTGCGGGCCAGGAAGCGCAGAGCATCTACAGCGTCTACCAGGAGGAGAGCCCGGTGGCGGTGGAGTTCCGCCGCAGCTACGCCAAGCTCAGCTACCACATGAAGCAGGAGAACAAGCACAGCTTCCTGATGACGAGCGCGATGGAAGGCGAGGGCAAGTCGACGGCGGCGGCAATGATGGCGATCACGATCGCCCGCTACCGAAACACGAAGACCTTGCTTCTGGACGCCGACCTCCGTCGCCCGCGCGTGCACGAGTTCTTCGAGCTGCCCGCGCGCGACGGCTTCGCGGACGCCCTGCTCGGCGAGCGCAACATCATCGAGACGGTCAAGGACACCCGCTTCGAGAACCTCAAGGTCGTTACCTGCGGCAAGCGCGTGGCGAGCCCGACCGGCCTGCTCCAGGCGGACCGCCTGGCGAACATCCTCAGCGAACTGAAGTTCTACTTCGACACGGTGATCCTGGACTCGCCGCCGGTGCTGCCGGTGAGCGACGCCGCGCAGATCGCCGCCGAGACCGACGGCGTCATCTTCGTGCTGATGGCCGGGGTGACGCAGCGCGACGTCGTCAAGCGCGCGGTCGACATCCTGCGCGACCTGCGCATCCAGGTGGTCGGCACGCTGGTGAACAACGCCACGCAGGTGCTGCCCTACTACTACTCCTACGACTACTACGACTACCGCTACTAGTCGAGCGGTCGCAGAGCGTCCGTACTGTAGTAGACCTCGACCTGGCGGTCGCCGCCCCGGGCGTCGAACTCCACCCGCGCCGAGAAGCCGCCCTCTCCGACGAGATCGAGACCGCCCCAGATCCAGCGCTCGCCGGCCTGACTGATCGTGTAGCTGGACTCGCTGAAGGGCGCGTACTGGTAGCGCTCCTGGCACTCGGCGTTCGCGAGCGAGACGGCGAGCTGGATCGCCTCGATGCGGCTGAGCGGCCGCTCGCGGCTGCCCTGCGGCCCCGGCGCGCAGCCGAAGCCGGCAGCGAAGGCGGCGAGAACGAGGAAGGCGAGAACGAATCGCCGGGCCAGGATCATGGTCGCTCCTTTCAGCGAGACAGCGCCATGATATCGGTGAGGATGTGGCCGATCAAGCCGCGCGCCGCCGCGTCCTCGAGGTAGTAGGGCGTCAGGCCGAGCAGCACGCTGGGCGTCTCCGGCGCGCCGAGGCCGACGACGGCGAGGGCGTGCTGCCCGCCGGCACCCAGCGCATAGCAGCTCTCGCAGTAGTGCGCGCCACCGGGCGTGGTCGCCGGGTGCTCCTCGGCGGGCGCGCTGCCCCAGCGGGTCGTCGAGTCCGCGGGCAGGTAGTAGGCGAGCGGCCGGTACGCACTGGGGCGATACGCTAGCGGCGGCGCGTAGGCGCCGGCCTGCCAGTCCCAGTTGTAGACCTCCGCATCCGACAGCCCCCAGCAGTCGGCAGTCGGCGCGAAGACGGACGCCGCATCCGCAAACCAGTCGTAGACCTCGGGGCGGAAGCGCAAGGTATCCGGCGGCGTCCACCCCAGCGCGTTGCCGAACTCCGCCAGGTTCGCGGGCTCGGGGCGCGCACCGACGAGGCCCCAGTAGCTGGCGTCGGTCGGCCAGTCCGCCCCGGTGCCCGGCAGTTCGCGCGGGTCCGCGTTCACGGGCAGGGCGCTGGCGTCGAGGCCGTACCAGCGCCAGGGCAGGAAGCGCTGCACCGCGGCCTGGGACTCGGCGGCGGTGCCCATCGACAGGCCCAGGTCGCGCAGGAAGGCGATCGGCTGCCGGCGCTCGAAGTCGGGACCGCCCATCTCCCCGTCGATCGGGAGCAGGCAGTGCAGCGGCCGGGAGCCGCAGAGGAGCAGCCGCCCGCCGGCCGCGAGCCAGATCGAGAGCAAATCTTGTGGAACGCTGCTCACCATGTAGGGGTCGACGAAGCGCGCGAGACGGGCGAGCCCGGATGCGCCAGGCTGCGCCTCCTTCACTTCCCAGATTGCGCGGGCGTACGCGCCGAGCAGGGCGAGGTCGGGCTCCGGCTGGAGGGCGCTCAGGCGGAGGTAGTCGATCGCGGGCTCGTAGCCCGCGTAGTCGGCGAGCAACTCGCGCCAGAAGTTCTCCTGGTCGAGGTTCGAGAGCGAAAAAACGCCCCAGAAGTAGGGCGGGCCGGAGGGCCAGCCCTGCAGCGGGTCCTCGCTCCACCTGTTGTCGTAGTCGTCGATGACGAGCAGGTCGCGCTCGAGCGTGAGCGGCGTGATGAAGAAGTCGAGCTGCGCCTCGCTGCGATTGCCCGAGAGGTCAGCGCACTGCACGCGCAGGCGGTGCTCGCCATCCGGATAGGCGGCCTCGGTGCTGGTCGCGGCCAGCGACCAGGCGCTCCACTCGGCGTCGTTCGCGGGGTCCTGGATGTCCCAGCCGAAACGGAAGCCGGCGATCTCGCTGCCGTACTCCTCCGCCGTTCCGCGCCAGCTCACCGCGATCGGCAGGGCAGCCGGCGCCGCGAGGCTGTAGCTCTCCGCGCCGCTGCAGACGCGCAGGCCGAAGAGCGGGCTCTGGAGCAGGAGCAGCGGTCGCAGCGAGTTCACAACGCGCAGCCGCCGCAGGTTGACGCCGTCCTCGAAGTGACTGGTCACGGCGCCCGCCTCGTCCTTGGCCTGGACGAAGAACTGGTAGTAGCCGGCGTCGTCGCCGCCGCCCGCGGGCGTGAGATCCTGCAGCAGGGCCTGGCGACCCCCCGCGTCGCCGCCGGGGTCCTCGTCGCCCCAGCCGCGCCAGCGGCTCCAGGCGCTGTCGGGAAGGCTGAGCAGGAGACCGGTCTCCTCGTCCAGAGGCAGGTCGGCCAGCGTGAAGAGGGCGAAGCGGCTGGAGTCGGGGTCGATCACCGTGCCGTCCTGCAGCGAGTCCCGGCCGGCCCAGCGCAGGCGAAGGTCGGCGGCGCAGCTCTCGTAGCCGCCGGGCGCCACGAGATCCACGGGGTGAGTGATCCAGACCTCGGGCGCCAGGGTCGTCGCCGTGAAGGTGCGGTGCGCGGGCAAGGCGGAGACGGCGCCGTCGTCGTCCACGGTGCGCAAGAACATCGTGTGCTGCGCGTGGAAGCGCAGGGGATCGGGCTCCCAGTAGATCGAGTCGGCGGGCGAATCGAGGTCGGGGAACTGATCGGCGCTGACGACGAACTCGCCGTCGAAGTCGGTGGTTGCGGTCCAGGTGTAGCCGAGCGCGGCCAGGCGCGCGTAGATGTCGGCGTCGATGATCAAGGCGCCTGTCGCTTCGTCGTTGCTGAGCAACCACTCGTAGCGGACGACGCGGCCGTCGGGGTCGAAGCCGCTCCAGAAGAAGTGGACGCGGTAGAAGGTGTCGAGATCGCCGTCGGCGGGGCCGCCGGTGAGGTAGGCCTCGGGCGGGCGATTCGGCGTCGGCGAGCGGTCGCGCTCGATCAGCGTGCAGGCGGCTGCAAACAGGAGCGCGACGAGGACACCACCCAGCACGCGGCGCATCGATCCCTCCCTCCGGGCGCGGAGACGGGACAGGCGACTCTCCTGCCAAGATACCGCGAAAGGCCGCGGGTTCGCAATTCGCTCGTCAGAAGGGGAGGCCCGGCCGGACGGTCGGCTGGACCTCGCGCGCGAAACGGCCGAGGCGCTCCATGGCCGCCGCCGCGCTCTCCTCCGGCCCGACCGGCGTCGAGTAGCGGATGAAGGCGGCGTCGAGCGGCCGCCCGAGCAGGCCGCCGAGCGTCAGCTCCACCTTCAGGCGCAACTCGCTGGTCGTCGCCCCACTGCGGGTGAGGTACTGGTAGAGCACCACGCGCTGGTCCTTGTCGCGCTGGATGAGCAGCTCGCCGCTCGGCCCGCCGAGGCGCTCGCCCTTGGCGGCGCTGAGGATGTTCCAGCCGCTGCCCGGGTAGCAGTGCCGCGGCGAGTGGATCTGGCTGCCGAAGCGCTGCTGGGCGAAGTAGCCGACGAAGAGCCAGTAGCGATCGTCGCCCCGGCGGTAGTTGCGGTTGAGCGTCTGCGATGCCTTCAGCACGTCGGCGATCTCGTCGTCGAGCTGGCTTGCGACGCCGGTGATGTCGCCCACGCTCAGCGGAATCGTCGCCAGCTGCGCGCGGTAGACGTGGCGCCCGCTGCGCGCGGCCAGGGCCGGGCCCAGCCCCAGGCAGGCGCCGATCACGACCAGCAGCACGAGTCTCACACGGATGGCCGCTGCCACCGGAAACCTCCGCCGATCAGGAAGAGCAGGCCGACGCCGATGCCGAAGGTGAGCAGGCCCATCCCCTGGTGGAGGGCGCCCTCGAGGAAGCTCCGTCCGTGGGTGTGGACGAGCACGGCGGTGAGGACGATGCGCAGGGCGTTGGTCGCCATCGCGATCGGCACGGCGAGCACGACGAGCAGCGCGCGCAGGGCGCGCCGCATCGGAAAGAGGCCGGCCGCGAGGACGGCGAAGGTGATCAGCGCGAGCAGGCTGCGCAGGCCGCTGCAGGCGGTGACGACGTCCAGGCTCGTCTCCCGCAGGTGGATGATGTTGCCCGTCTGCACGTGGACGACGCCGAGGAAGTCGAGCACCTTGCCGCTCGCCTCGGCGCTGAGCAGCTGCAGCGGAAAGGCGACGCGGTAGAAGAACACGTAGGGCAGCGGGATCATGAATACGAGGAAGAAGAGCGGGAAGCGCAGGCCGCGGAAGCTGCGCACGCCGTAGAAGCCGCGCACGATGGCCCAGAAGAGGAAGAGCATCGACAGGCGCAGCGTGAAGAGCTCGGCCGCCGCCGTGCCGCCGACGAAGAGCGCCAGCCCGGGCAGCAGGAAGGGCAGGGCCGCGCGCAGGCTGGGCTCCGCCACGCGAGGCAGGCGATCCAGGCAGCGGTAGAGCAGGAAGGCGGCGATCGGCGGCACCAGGAGGCCGTGGGTGTAGTTCTCGTCGTCCAGCCACTGCTGGACGAGCCCCAGCAGCACGCTGCGATAGAGGGCGAGGAAGGCGCCCAACACGAGCAGGGTGAGCAGGAACTGGGGGAGGCCGGCCTCGGGATTCGTCAGCCGGCGCAGCTTTCCGAGCTTCATGCCCTTCAATTTCCTGGCCCGCGGGCCGATCTTGCGTTAGGAAAGGAGGGGCGCCGCCGGCCGCCGGGCCCGGGCGCGCGCCGCCGGATCGAGGAAGCGCCGTGGCCTACGTCCTGACCGTCATCTTCGGCTTCTTCGCCATCTTCCAGCCGGGTGTGCTCTGGCCGGCCCTGGCGCCGTCGCGGCCGCTCTTCCTGGTCGGGCTGCTGGGCCTGCTCGCCTGGCTCCTGACGCCGAAGCAGCCGGACCCGCTGCGCCCGCGCGCGCGCCTGAGCTACTTTGTCACCGGCTTCGTGATCGCTCAAGTGCTTTCGGTGCTGCAGTTCTTCTACGTCCCGATGGTCATCGAGACCGCGCTGAAAAGGGGCGTCTTCCTGATCGGCTATCAGCTGGTCTCCAGCCAGGTCAACAGCACGCAGCGCCTGAAGGTCTACTGGGGCGCCGTCCTCGCGGCCGCGACCTGGCTGGCCGGGCACGCCATCTTCATCTATCACACGCAGCCGCTGCCGCACCCGCAGCTGGTCGGCGGCCGGCTGAGCAGCTACGGCGCCTACAGCGGCGCCAACGACCTGGCGCTGATCACCGTCTGCGCCTGGCCACTCGCCTTCAAGTTCATGGACATCCAGAAGGGGTCCTTCTCGAAGGTGATCGTCGTGCTGCCCCTGATCGCCTTCCTCTACGCGGACCTGCGCACGCTCAGCCGCGCCGGGCTGATCGGCCTCTCGCTCGTGATGGGCCTCTCGCTCCTGCGCGGTCGCGCGCTGGGGCGCATGGGCCGCTGGGTGCTCCTGATACCGGCCGTGATCGTCGTCGTCATCCTCGGCAGCAAGCTGCTGCTCACGCGCGGAGACGCCCAGGACTTCAGCGGCCGGGACGAGAGCGTGCAGCACCGCTTCGAGGCCTGGTGGGCGGGCTACCAGATGCTCAAGTCGAGCCCGCTGATCGGGGTCGGATCGGGCAACTTCGCCGACCTCTCCGACGACTTCGGCGCCGGCCGCAAGATCCAGGCGCACAACACGATCGTGAAGGTCTTCGCCGAGGGCGGCATCATCGGCGGAGTCTGCTACCTGGGGATCATCATCACCGCGTTTCAGATCCTCTATCGCAACTGGAAGCGATTCAAACGCATCAAGCCGGACGGCGCGGAGTACCTCTGGGCCGAGGCGCTTGGCATCAGCCTGATCGGCTTCTGTTTCAACACGATGTTCTCGGTCAAGGCCCACGAGTGGTTCCTGTACATGGTCGTCGCTTCGGCGACGGCGCTGGACCGCCTCTATGCCCGCGAAGCCTTGATCTTCGCGTTGCAGACCGAGGAGTCCTTGAAGGCCCTCGCCGGCGGGAGCGCCGCTGCCGAAGGGGCCCCGGGCGTCCAGAGCGCACGATAGCTGGTGGTTTTCCGCCCGCTTTTTGCTATGATTGTCAGCCCGCAGACGACACGCGGCCCGCTGCCGGCCGCCGCGTTGCGTCCCGGACGGGCAGCGGTGGATCGGATGGGTGAGGCGAGGCCCCTGGCGTCCCGCTGACGGCAGGGTGCGAAACCGTCAACCACAGATCGAGACGAGGCGAACGCACGATGTCCAGACAGCCGAATTGCGAGCACGAGCCCCGCGGCTACCGACCGACGTCCGAGCAGATCCTGCACTACAACCGGCGGGACTTCCTCAAGCTGAGCGCGCTGGCGGCGGGCGGAGCCTTCGGCACGCTCTCCTTGCCGGGGCTCGGCATCGTGCCCGAAGCCTGGGGCGCGCCGCCGGCGAATCGCCTCGTGCGGATCCACTGCGGCAGCATGCAGGACTGGAACTTCAGCGACCCGAACTTCAGCGCCTACGTCAAGCAGTCGGCCTACAACGACATGTTCGCGCGGGGCATCACGAGCCTCACCGGCCAGCAGAACGTGATCAGCGCCTGGCAGAACCTGCTCGTCGGCTATCAGCCGGGCCACAAGATCGCCATCAAGCTGAACCTGAACAGCTACGACTACAACGCCAACCAGACCTGCGAGATGGCCTACGCGGTCATCGAGAGCCTGAAGCTGTTCGGCGTCTCGGCGGCGAACATGAAGGTCTTCGATGTCGTGCGCAAGTTCCCCGACTACTGGCGCGCGCGCTGGAATTCGGACGTCGCCTACGTCAACGACGTCAACGTCGCCTGGGATGGCAACGCCACCGTCTACTTCCCGGCCATCGACACCACGCACCGCTTCCCGACCGTGCTCAGCCAGGCCGACCACGTCATCGCCATCGGTCTCCAGAAGGGGCACAAGTCCTACGTGACCGGCAGCATGAAGAACCACTTCGGCAGCCAGGAACTGCCGGCCGACCTGCACGTCGAGCGCTACGACAACATCTGCCAGCTCGCGGCTTCGCCCTTCGTGCGCGGCAAGCTGCGCCTGATCGTGATCGAGGGCGCCTTCATGACCTGGGACCACGAAGGGCACGCCTTCGAGGAGACCGAGGCGACGGCGCTCTTCCCGGTGGGCATCAGCGGCCACAGCAGCCCGAACTACATGATGTTCGGCGTCAACATGGTCACCATGGACAGCGCGCTCGGCGCGATCCAGAACTACGAGCGCGCCGCCCGCGGCGAGGATCAGTGGCCCAACGAGTTCATCACGATGGCGGCCGGGGCGCCTTACAACCTGGGCACCCGCGACAACCCGACTTTCGTGAGCAACACGGCCGGCTGGAGCCAGGTCGACATGCGCTTCAACACCTACGAGTACATCAGCTACGATCTCCCGCTGGCCGATCGCAAGCAGATCGACGCGCTCAATCTCAAGCTGCGCGCGGGGCACATCCACTGGAGTCAGTTGCAGCACCTCGTCGAGCGCTACAACGAGCGACTCTAGATCCCGGCGGGCCGGGGCCCGCCACCAGCCCGGTGGGCCGGAGGCCCGCCGCCAAGGGTGAGAGGGCGTTTGGAGACCTTTGCTTTCCTCCCCGTCGCCGGGGAAAAGCTCTTCACGGTTACCCATCGGCCCGAGCAGCGCCGAGGACGCAGCGGCGTCCTCATGCTGCACGCCTTCGCCGAGGAGAAGCTGTGGACGCAGCGCGCGAGCACGCAGCTCGCGCGCGCGCTCGCCGCGGCCGGCCTGCCCGTGCTGCGCCTGGACCACCGCGGGCACGGCGACAGCGACCGCGAGCAGCAGGCGATGACGCTCCCCACGCTGCGCGAGGATGCGGCCGCCGCGGCCGCCGCCTTCCGCGCCGCCGAGGGCGTCGAGGAGCTGCACCTCTTCGGCTTTCGCCTCGGCGCCACGCTGGCCCTCGATCAGGCGAGCGTGCTCGGCGCCGCCTCGCTGGCCCTCGTCGGCCCCGCGGCCGAGGGCGGCGACTTCCTGATGAAGGCCCTGCGCAGCAGCCTGACCACGCAGCTCGGCATCTACGGCGAGGTGCGCCAGGATCGCGAGGCCCTGCTCGCCCAAATGCGCGAGACGGGCCTGATCAACCTGGACGGCTACCAGCTCTCCGCGCAGCTCTGGGACGAGCTGGCGACGCTCAAGGCCGAGGCCGCGAGCTTCGCCGGCCCCGGCCTCGTGCTCGCGCTCACGCGGCGCGAGGACGCGCCCGCCGACGCCGAGGCGCGCGCCGTCTTCGCGCGACTCGAGGCGCATCCGGCCTCGCGCCTGGCGACGCTGGTCTACCCGCAGCTCTGGGGCGAGCAGAAGCGCTTCGCCGCCGGCGACGCCGCGCTCTTCGATCCGCTGGTCGCCTGGTTCGGCGGCGGCTGGCGGGGGGAGGGCGCGGCGTGAGCGAACCGCTGCTGAAGACGCCGGCGCCTGCCCTCGACGAGGAGATCCTCGTCTTCACGAGCGGCGGCCACCGCCTGCCCGGTATTCTGAGCCGGCCGGCCCAGCCGCGCGCGGGCGCGCCGGGCGTGCTGCTGTGCAGCCCGGGCCTCAAGCACCGCGTCGGCCCGCACCGGCTGCACCTCAAGCTCGCGCGCTTCTTCACCGAGCGCGGGCTCTTCGTGTACCGCTTCGACTTCCACGGCACGGGCGACGCCGAGGGCACGCTTTTCAGCGACGAGGTGCCCGTCCTGCACGAGGCCGTGCAGAACGGCCACTTCGCCGAGAACGCCACGGACGCGGTGGCGGCCTTCTGCGCGGCGAGCGGCGTGCGGGAGGTCATCGCCTGCGGGCTCTGCGGCGGGGCGATCACCGGCCTCTACGCCGCCGAGCGCGATCCGCGCGTGACGGGCCTCATCGGCTTCCAGCTCCCGGTCAAGGTGCTGGACCAGGAGGCGGACTTCGCCGATCAAATTAGCGGCGAGTACTCGGACTTCATTCTGACGCTCTACCTGAAGAAGCTCGTGAACCCGGCCGCCTGGCGAAACTTCTTCAGCGGCAAGAGCGAGTACCGCCTGATCTGGAAGACGGCCACGCGGCGCCTGGGCCGTCTCACGGGCCGCCGCGCGCCGGCGCCGGCAGCCAAGCGCGAGATCCCCGCCGGCATGAACCGCAACTTCCTGCGCGCCTACGACGCGGTCGAGCGGCGCCTCGCCATGCTCTGGATCTACAGCGAGCAGGAGCGCGCGCGCTACGACTTCGAGGGCGACTTCGAGCAGGTCTGTCTGGCCGGGCGCACGAAGCCTTACACGAAGGTCGTTATTCCCGAGAGCAACCACGAGTTCGCGCCCGACGCCGCGCAGCAGCGCCTGCTCGAGGTCATCGACGCGTGGCTGACGGCCACGCTCGGCGCCCGGGAGGGGACGGGGGCATGAAGCGCAGGGTGCTGATGATCAGCCACGGCTATCCGCCCGTGGGCGGAAGCGGCATGCTCCGCACGCTCAAGTTCAGCAAGTACCTGCCCGCGCTCGGCTGGCAGCCGCAGGTGCTGACGCTCCAGCGCACCCGCCATCCGCGGATGGACCCGCGCCTGCTCGCCGAGGTGCCGGCCGGCACGGCGGTCCACCGCTCGCCCGTGTGGAATCCGCTGGACCTGCTGCTCTGGCTGAAGAGCCTGCCCGCGCGGCTGGCGCCGCGCCCCGCGCCCGCCCCCGGGGGCGGCAAGGCGCGGGCGCCGGAAGCCGCGGAGGAGTCCGGCGGCGGCGAGGCCGAGCGCGGCGGGCCGCTCGCCCTCATCGTCGATCTCTGCACGACGCCCGACGGCTACAGCGGCTGGCTGGGCCCGGGCCTCGCGATCGGCGTGTGGGCGCTCCTGCGCCACCGGCCGCGCGTGATCTACAGCACGAGCCCGCCGCCCACGGCGCACCTCATCGGCGGCCTGCTCGCGGGGCTCGCGCGCCGGCCCTGGGTGGTGGACTTCCGCGACCCCTGGACGTTGCAGTTTCGGGAAGAGCGGCTAGCTGCGCGCAAGGGCCGCTGGAACCGTCGGCTGGAGCACTGGGTGCTGCGCCGCGCGCACACGGTGATCTGCAACACGGAGCCGCTGGCCGCGGCCTTCCGCGCCGCGCACCCGGAGCTGCCCGCGGAGCGCTTCGTGGTGATCACGAACGGCTTCGATCCCGAGGACTTCGCGGCCGAGCCGGGCGCGCCGCCCGCGGAGGGGCCTTTCCGCTTCGTGCACACGGGCGAGTTCTTCCCGCTGCGCAACCTGCGCGTGCCGGATCCCTTCCTCGCCGCGCTGCGGGACCTGGCCGAGAGCGGCCGTCTCGATCCGGCGACCGTGCGCGTGCGCCTCGTCGGCAGCGGGGACTACACGCGCCTGCCGCAGTTCGCGGCCCAGATGCGCTCGCCGGCGCTGGCGCAGATGGTGGAGGTCGTGGACTTCCTGCCGCACGGCGAGATCCCCGGCGAGCTGGCGGCCAGCCACGCGCTGCTGCTCTTCCAGAACGGCGAGAGCTTTCGCATGCAGGTGCCCGCGAAGACCTTCGAGTACATCCGCGCCGCGCGGCCCATCCTCGCCATCGCCGCGCCGGGGGCGACGGCCGACCTCGTCGCCTCGGTGAGCGGCGGTCGCGCGGTGAGGCCCGAGGACGCGGCGGGCATTGCGCGTGCGATCCTCGCCTTGATCGCCGAGCGCGGCACGCTGCCCGCGCGCGGCGAGGACGAGCTCGAGCGCTTCGGCCGGCCGGGCCTCGCCCGGCGCCTGGCCGGCGTGCTGGACGCTGCGGCGGGGTTCGGCGCGCAGCGGGGTCCTGCCTGAATTGCTGCGCCTCGCGCGGCGCTTTATACTTGTTCCCGCCAGTCGCGCGCAGAGGGCTGCCCACAGGGGGAGTGTCCAGCTCGGCGGGAGTCGCCGGGCGGGCTCGGTGTCTCGGCACGCAACTAGAGGAGGCGGTGAGCGTGCTACGACACTGGGCCCC
>VGXI01000045.1 GCA_016873475.1 bacterium
CCCCCTGCTCCAGGCTGCCCTCGTAGTAGTGAGCGACGAGCAGCGCCAGCACCTCGGTGTCGGTCTCCGTGCGCGGCTCGATGCCCTGGCCCTTCAGGTAGCGGCGCAGGAACTGGAAGTTCTCGATGATGCCATTGTGCACCAGGGCCAGCCCGCCGGACTCGTCCGTGTGCGGGTGGGCGTTGTCGTGGGTCGGCGGGCCGTGCGTGGCCCAGCGCGTGTGGGCGATACCCAGCGTCGCGTTGTAGTCGCCGTGGCGGAGCACTGCTTCGAGGGTGCTGATCTTGCCCTCGGCCTTGACCACGGTCAGACCGTGGGATTCATAGAGCGCGACGCCGGCCGAGTCGTAGCCCCGGTACTCCATCCGCTTGAGTCCGGCGATCAGGATGGGCAGGGCCGGACGCTCCCCCACGTAGCCGATGATTCCGCACATGAGTCCGCCTCGTCGCTAGGGGTGGTGGCCGCCTCGATTATCGGCCGCCCCGGCCGGCGTCTCAACAGAAATCGGGCCGACCGTTTTCAGGCCAGCGCGGTCCGGAAGTGCGCTTCCGCCGCGTCCAGCCGGGCGCGGAGCCAGGCGCCGTCGGCGGCCTCGCCGATGAGGCGCAGGATCGCCTCCGTGTTCGAGGCGCGCACGTGCAGCCATCCTTCGGGATAGCTGGCCTTGACGCCGTCGCGCCGGTCCAGCTCCGCCCCGGCGAAGTGTCGCTCGGCGAGCGCGACCAGGCGCGCGGGCTCGACCTTGGCGGCCAGCTCCAGGCGCCGCTTCTCCATCCGGTAGGCGGGCAGCGCGTCGGCCAGCGCCGCGAGCGAGCGGCCGCTGGTCGCCAGCGCCGAGAGGACGAGCGCGGCGCCGACAAGCCCGTCGCGCCCGGCGTGCAGGGCGGGCAGGATGACACCGCCGTTGCCCTCGCCGCCGATCACGGCGCCGGCCGCGCGCATGGCGGCGACGACGTGCGCCTCCCCCACCGGGCTGCGGTGGCAGACCTGGCCGTGGCGGGCGGCGACGTCGTCGATGAGTCGGCTGGTGCTCAGGTTGACCGCGACGGGACCGGGCGTCCTCCCGAGGACGTAGTCGGCCGCCAGCGCCAGCGTGTACTCCTCCGAGAGGACGCGCCCGTCGGCATCGACGAGCACGAGGCGATCGCTGTCGGGGTCGACCGCGAGGCCGAGCGCGGCGCCGCCCGCGCGCACCGCGGCGGCCAGCTCGCCGAGATGCGCGGGCGTCGGCTCCGGGTTGTGCGGGAAGATGCCGCTGCCGTCGCAGTGGAGCAGCAGGCAGCGCGCGCCGAGGGCCTCGAGCAGGGGCGGCAGCGCCGCGCTGCCCGAGGCGTTGACGGCGTCCACGGCCACCGTGAAGCCGCGCGCGGCGACGGCCTCGCGCGCCACCAGCGGCAGGGCGAGGATCGCCGCGATGTGGTGGCGGTTCGCGTCGGGCCAGCGGCGGAAGCCACCGAGCCGGGCGTGGTCCTCCCAGTGGAAGTCCCCCGCCGCCTCGATCGCGAGCACCTCCTCGCCGAGCGCCGGCGCGAGGAAATCCCCGGCCGCATCGAGGAACTTGAGGGCATTCCAGGGCGCGGGATTGTGGCTGGCCGTGATGACGATCCCGCCCGCCGCGCCCTGGGCGCCCACCGCCATCGCCGTCCCGGGCGTCGTGCAGACGCCGATGTCCACGGTTTCCAGGCCGGCGGCGCCGAGCACGCCCTTGACGAGATCCAGGACCATGCGCCCGCTGGGCCGGCCGTCGCGGCCGACGACGACGCTCGCGCCGACCGCCGCGCCGCGGCGCCGGCACCAGGTCGCGTAGGCCGCACTGTAGCGGACGATGGCCTCGGGGTGGAGCGAGTCGCCGACGATTCCGCGGATGCCGGAAACGCTGACCATGAGCGGGCTGTCGGCCATACACCCTCCCCGGCGCTGCGGCCGCAAGCCGCTGGCCGCAAAGGAAAGGCCGCCCCGCAGGACGGCCGGATCGCGAGATCGCCGCGGAGCTGGCGCGCGGATTCGAACCGCGGACCTGCGCATTACGAGTGCGCTGCTCTACCAGCTGAGCTACGCCAGCAAAGCCAGACAGGACGCGGTATACTGCGACCGCTGCTGCCCGAAGTCAAGAGCGCGGCCGCGCGCGGGGACCCAGCGTGGAAAGGCGGCCCCCCGTCTGCAGGAAGGCCGCCCCGGAACGCGAGCCACCACCCATCAACCCGTCAAGCCCAACTCGCGGAGCTTCTGGCGCTTCTCCTCGAGCCTGCCGACGAGGCCCTCGAGATTGCGCGTCTTGAAGAGCTCGTAGATGCCTTCCCTGATCGGCTTCCAGTCGTCGTGGAGCGGGCAGATCACGTCGTCCGAGCAGGGATTGATGCCCAGCACGCAGGTCGTGTCCCACTGGTTGATGGCGTCGAAGGCGTTGACGATCTCGTAGAGGTAGATCTCGCGGGCCGGCTTCATCAGCATGAAGCCGCCGTGCGGTCCCCGGAAGGACTTGACGAGGCGGATGCGCGTGAGCACCTGCATCGTCTTCGCCAGGAAGTGGAAGGGGATGTTCTCCGACTCGGCGATCTCCTTGAGCTGGACCGGACCGTTCTCCTCCCGCCCCGCCATGTAGACCATCGCCCGGATCGCGTACTCGCTCGCTCTGGAGAGAATCATGAGCGCCCCCAAGGATAGATATTCAGAGTATGAAGTCTGATAACGGCTAACTTAGCGCAGATCGGCCCGCCTGTCAATCCCCGGCGGTGGCTTTGGGAGCCGGAAACGAAGGAGCCGGCCCCTCCCGCGGAGCCGGCTCGACGCAGGGTGCGAAGGGACGGAGTCGAACCGCCGACACGCGGATTTTCAGTCCGCTGCTCTACCGACTGAGCTACCTTCGCAGCGGGGGCTACGAAAGCACATGCGCTAGGGCCTGTCAACCGCCCCCGGCGCCGCCCCGCGCGAAGTCCCAGGCAGAGGCGACGATGGCGTCCAGTGCCGCCTGGCGCGGCGCCCAGCCGAGCAGTGCGCGGGCCCTGTCGACGGCGGCGACGAGCAGGGCCGGGTCCCCGGGCCGGCGCGGGCCGCGGCGCAGGGGCACGGCGCGACCCGTCACCCGCTCAACGCTTGCGATCACCGCCTTCACCGAGTGCCCCTGCCCCGTCCCGAGGTTGAGCGGGCCGCTGGGATCGCTCGGCGCCTCGAGTGCGGCGAGGGCTGCCAGGTGCGCCTCGGCAAGATCGGCGACGTGCACCCCATCGCGGACGCAACTGCCGTCGGGGGTCGGGTAGTCCTCGCCGTAGAGAGTCAGCGGCTCGCCGCCCGCGGCGGCGGCGAGGGCGAGCGGGATGAGGTGCGTCTCGGGCTGGTGGCGCTCGCCGTGGTCGGCGAGGGCGCCCGCCGCGTTGAAGTAGCGCAGGCAGAGGTAGCGCAGCTTCAGGCGCGGCGCCGCGTGGCCCAGCACTTGTTCCATCGCGAGCTTCGTGCCGCCGTAGGGGTTCACCGGCCGGCAGGGATCGGTCTCGCGGAAT
The DNA here is from genome assembly GCA_016873475.1 of bacterium. Classification (NCBI taxonomy): domain Bacteria; species bacterium. Next base: position 3,498 of record VGXI01000045.1, read on the forward strand.
GGCTGCCCTTCGCCGTGGCCGTAGACCGCTGCGGAGGACGAGAAGACCAGCCGCCGCGGCCCGCCGACGGCCTCGATGCCCGCGAGCAGGGCGAGGAAGCCGCCCAGGTTGTCGCGGTAGTAGCCGACCGGGTCGGCCACCGACTCGGCGACCAGGCTGCGCGCGGCGAAGTGGACCAGGGCGTCGCACTCGGCAAGCAGCGGATCGAGCCAGCGCCGCTCGCGCAGGTCGACTTGCCGGAAGTCCACTCCCGGCGGCAGGCTGTCCGCGTGGCCCGTGCTCAGATTGTCGATCACGCTGAGCGAATGGCCCGCCGCGAGCGCGGCGCGCAGGAAGGCGCCGCCGATGTAGCCGGCGCCGCCCGTGACCAGAATCCTCATCCTCGCTCCTCCTCGAGTTGCATCGCCAGGAGTGGCGCCAGGTAGCGGCCGGTCAGCGAGGCCGGCTCGGCGGCGATGGCCGCCGGATCGCCCAGGGCGACGATGCGGCCGCCTCCAGCGCCGCCCTCCGGGCCGAGGTCGATGATGTGATCGGCGGCGAGCAGTATCTGAGGATTGTGCTCGATGACGATCAGCGAGTGGCCCGCCTTGAGCAGGCGCTGGAAGACGGCGAGCAGCTGGCGCACGTCGAGAGGATGCAGGCCCGTCGTCGGCTCGTCGAGGATGTACAGGTGCCGCTCGCTGCCGGTCGTCGCCAGCTCGCGCGCGATCTTCAGGCGCTGGCTCTCGCCGCCGGACAGCGTGCTCGCGCCCTGGCCGAGCTTGAGGTACCCGAGGCCGACCCGGTGCAGCATCCAGAGCCGCTCGCCGAGGGCGTGGTGCCCGGCGAAGAACTGGATCGCCTCGTCGACGGTCATCTCGAGCACCTCGGCGATCGTGCGGCCCTTGAAGCGCACCGCCAGCGACTCGGCGCGGAAGCGACGGCCGCCGCAGGTCTCGCAGGGCACGTAGAGGTCGGCCATGAAGACCATCTCCAGCTTCACCGAGCCCAGGCCCTGGCACTCGGGGCAGCGCCCCTCCTTGCTGTTGAAGGAGAAGTGCTCGGCGCCCAGGCGCAGGCGGGCGCGCCGCGCCTCCTCGGCGTAGAGCTCGCGGATGAGCTGGAAGGCGCCCAGGTAGGTGGCCGGGTTGCTGCGCGGGCTCTTGCCGACCGGGCTCTGGTCGACGACGCGAAAGCCGTGCACGCGGTCGGCGCCCCGGAGCCGCCGCCAGGGATCGCCGGGCCGCGGCCCCTCGGGGCTCGCGAGCGCCTGCACGAGCACATCCGACACCAGCGTGCTCTTGCCCGAGCCGCTCACCCCCGAGACGACGACGAGGCGCCCGAGCGGGAACTCCACCGTCAGGTCCTGCAGGTTGTGCCGCGTGACGCCCTCGAGCAGAAGGCTCCCGCGTGAGGGCCGCCGCGCGCGGTCGATGAAACCCAGCGGTTCCTGTCCCGCCAGGCAGCGCAGGGTCGCCGAGGGGTGATCGGGATCGACGGCCTCCAGGCGGTCGACAGGCCCCTGGTAGACGAGCCGCCCCCCCTTGGCGCCGCTGCCGGGGCCGAGGTCGATGAGCTGGTCGGCGCGGCGCACCACCTCGAGATCGTGCTCCGCGACGATCACGCTGTTGCCCAGATCGCGCAGCTCGAGCAGGGTGGCGAGCAGGCGCTCGGTGTCGCGCGGGTGCAGGCCGATCGTCGGCTCGTCGAGGGCATAGAGCGTGTCGGTGAGGCGGCTGCCCAGCGCATTGGCGAGGTGGATGCGCTGGAACTCCCCGCCCGAGAGGCTGCGCGTCGGCCGGTCGAGCGTGAGGTAGTGCAGGCCCATGCGCAGGAGGAAGCGCAGGCGGCCGTCCAACTCGGCGAGCACGCGCTCGACGCCCAGCGCCCGCGCCTCGATCGGCAGTGCGGCCAGCGCCGCGGCCGCCTCCCCGAGCGTCAGCCGGTAGATGTCCGGCAGCGTCCACTCGCCCAGGCGCACCTGGCGCACTTCGGGTCGCAGGCGGCTGCCGCCGCAGGTCTCGCAGGGCAGTTCGGACATGAAGCGCCGCGAGTAGAAGCGCGCGTACTTCTTGTAGGCCTTGCCGCGCAGGGCCTCGAGCCAGGGCAGGAGACCCTTGAAGCCCTTGCCGCCTTCGAGCAGCAGGCGCCGCTGCACGAGCGTCAGCTCCGCGAAGGGCCGGTCGACGGGGATCTTCCGCTCGCGACAGAGTTCGCACACGCGCTGCTGGAAGCGCGCGAAGCGCGGCGAGGCCCAGGGCGCCAGCGCGCCCTCGGCGATCGAGAGCGCCGGCCGCGGCACCAGCTTGCCGAGGTCGAACTCGAGGCGGTTGCCGTAGCCGTGGCAGTCGGGACAGGCGCCCTCGGTGAGCTGAAAGGAGAAGAAGTCGGGCCGCGGCTCGGGCAGCGCGAGATCGCAGGCGCCGCAGATCGCCCCCTCGGCGTGGCGCGAGAGCGGAGCGCCCGTCTCGTCGAGGACGAGCAGTCGGCCCTCGCCCTCCCGGTAGGCCGTCTCGATGGCCTCCGCCAGGCGCCCCTGCTCGGCGGGCTCGGCGCGCAGGCGATCGACGACGACGGTCAGGCCCGCCGCAGCGAGGGCGGGCGCCGGCGCCTCCTCCAGGCGCTGCACGCCGCCTGCCGCAACCACGCGGCGGTAGCCGCGGGCGAGGAGGATCTCCCGCACCTGCTCGCCGCCGAGGCCGGCGCCGCCGCAGAAGGGAAAGGCCGGAAGAATGGCGCGTCCGGCCTGCTGCGCCGTGAGCCGCGCCGCGAGCACCGAGGGCTCCTCGCGCTCGACGAGAGCGCCGCAGCGCGGGCAGTGCAGGCTGCCGGCACGCGCGAAGAGGACGCGCAGGAAATCGGCGATCTCGGTGTAGGTCGCCACGGTCGAGCGCCCGTGCTGCACCGTGTTCTGCTGGCGGATGGCGATCGCCGGTCCGATCCCCTCGAGCGAATCGAGGTCGGGCCGGCGCAGCCGCTCGAGGAACTGCCGTGTGTAGGTGGACAGGCTCTCGACGTAGCGGCGCTGGCCTTCGGCGTAGAGCGTGTCGAAGAGGAGGCTGCTCTTGCCGGAGCCGCTGGGGCCGGAGATCACCACGAAGCGCCCGCGCGGGATGTCGAGGTCGAGATTGCGGAGGTTGTTCTCCCGAGCGCCTCGGATGCGGATGAAGTCCATGCGCGCGCGCTGCCTCCGGCCTGATCCGTCAGCTTAGGTCGGCGCGCGGGGGGCGTCAACGGCCATTGGGCCGGCTTGTCCGGCCGGGCGGGCCGTGCTAGCGTGGCCGCCATGCCCACTCTCCCCCAGGCCGCACTCGAGCAACTCTGGCGAACCCTCGAGCGCCTGCTCGCGCCCGACGGCTGTCCCTGGGATCGGGAGCAGCGCCTGGCCGACATCGCCCGGCATCTCATCGACGAGGGCCACGAGTGGCTGGAGGCGTGCAACCAGGGTGACCGCGTGGGCCAGGTGGAGGAGCTCGGCGACCTCGCCTACCTCCCCCTCTTCGGTCTCCAGCGGCTCGCCCGCGACGAGGGCGAGGCCGCCGCGGCCGGCGCCCTGCAGGCGATCGACGCCAAGCTGCGCCGGCGCCACCCGCAGCTCTTCCCCGCGCCGGGCGGCGCGGCGGGCCCGATGCCCGCGGACAGCGCCGAGCAGCTGCGCGTCTGGGAGGCCGTCAAGCGCGAGGAGCGCGCCGCGCGCGGCGAGGCGCCGGGCCTGCTCAAGCCGCTGCCGCGCAGCCTCAGCGTCCTCGCGCGCAGCCAGCGCTACCAGGAGACGGCCGCCGGCGTGGGCTTCGACTGGCCGGACCTCGCCGGCGTCCTCGCCAAGCTCGACGAGGAAGTCGGCGAACTGCGGGCGGCGCTGGCCGCGCTGCCGGCCGCTCCCCCGCCGGGCGCGGGCGCGCCCTCGTCGCGCTACCGCGCCGGCCTGAGTCCGGCCACGCTGGCTCAGGCGCAGGAGGAGCTCGGCGACCTCTTCATCGTGCTCGCCAATCTCTCGCGCTGGCTCGGCCTGGACGCAGAAGCGCTGGCCGAGAGCGCGAACGCCAAGTTCCGCCGCCGCTTCGCGGCGATGGAGGCGCGGCTGGCCGCTGACGGCGAGCGCCTCGGCGAGCTCTCCCTGGAGACGATGGACCGCGCCTGGCAGGCCGTGAAGAACGCCGAGGCCGCGGGCGAGGAGTCCTAGGCTACTCCTCTGGCGCCGGGACGGCCTCCGGCGACGCCTCGCCCGCCGTTTCTCCCGCGGGCGCGGGAGCCGGCGGCGTGGGTGGGGCCGGCGCGCTCGCGCGCTCGGGGCAGCCGTCGCCGTCTTCGACGCCGTCGTAGTCCTCGGGACGATCGGGGCAGAGGTCCTCGCCATCGACGATGCCATCGTTGTCGTTGTCCAGGTCGGGCCGTCCGTCCTCGTCGGCGAAGCCGTCGCGGTCCTCGGGCAGATTCGGCGCGAGGTCGAGCGCATCGGGTACGCCGTCGCCGTCGTTGTCGAGATCGGGACAGCCGTCGCCGTCCTGGAAGCCGTCGGGGTCCTCGGGGCGATCGGGGCAGGCGTCGTCGTCGCCGCGCAGGCCGTCGTGATCGGGATCGCCGGCCAGGAGCTGCCAGTCACGGCGCAGCACCAGGCTGCTGATGAGACCGGGGTAGTGCGGCTCGAAGACGGTGGCGAAGTCGTCCCGCGCGAGATCCAGATCGAAGCCGCCGCTGACGCTCAGGCGCCAGGGCGCCTGGGCGCGGAAGCCCAGGCCGAGGCGCCAGGGCTGCTCGCGCAGGCGGATCTCCGCCTCCGGGCGGTCGAGCAGGTCGACGCTCAGCTCGGCCGAGAGCCGCAGGCGCTCGCCGAGGAACTCGAGCCCGGCCCCGTAGAGGGTCTGTCGCAGCGAGGACTCCGGCTCACCGGCCGCGAGCGCGGGGTAGTAGGGCGGGTAGACGCCCTGCCAGCCGGGGTGTCCGGGCCAGGGCGGCAAACCCTGGCCCGCGCGGCCGCGATTGACGCGCAGCCCCGCGTTGAGGTGCAGCCGGGTGGGCACGAAGACGCCGCCGCGCAGGAGATCGACGCTGAGGATCCCGAGCAGCTCGTAGTCGCGGGCATCGGCGCTGAAGCGGCGCTGCAGATCCCCAACCGGCAGGCGCAGCGCCCCCTCGGCGGCGAGGCGCAGGCGATCGCCGGGCAGCGGCAGGCCGAGCTTGAGGCCGAGGTCGGCGTCGCCCAGGCCCGCGAGCCAGTCGGAATCGCCGATGGCGCCGAAGAGCTCGCCGTCGGCCTCGCCCGCGAAACGCAGCAGGCCGTGCAGGCGCTGGTCGAAGGACAGCTGGCCCGCCTCGCCGAGACCGAAGCTGAGGCCGAGGCGGCCCGTGCTCCAGTGGTAGCGGCTGGCCTGGCCGACGTCCTGGTAGTAGTAGCCACCGCCCAACGCGAGGCCCACCGCACCGAGGCCCGTCGTCTCGTCCGTGTGCAGGCGCAGGAGCCCGCGGGGCTCCGGCAGTCCGAAGGCCGCTCGCGCGGGGCGCGCGGGCAGGGCAAGCAGGAGACAGGCCAGCAGCGCCGCCGCCCGGCCGGCGCGCGCGGCCGCCGCGCGGGCCTCAGTCCGCCGAGTCACTGGCGGCCCGCGGCGCCTCCGTCGCCGCGTCCGGCGCCGGGGTCGTCTCGCCCTTCTTCCGCTCGTCGACATAGTTGAGGCGGAGCTGGGTGAGGATGTCCTGCAGCGCGCGCTCCTCGTCTCGGCTCAGGTTGCCCCGGGTCTTGCGGGAGAGGCTCTCGAGGAGATCGATCGTCTGGCGCGCGGCGCCGAGATCGCGCTCGGTCTGACCGCTCAAGGGACTCACCAGCTTGCCGAGCTGCTGCATCGCCGCCGCGTGCAGGCTGAAGACAAGGCCGAGGAAGTGCACATCGCGCTCGTCGCCCGCGGACATGGCCCTCTCCTCTAGAAGGCGTCGATGCTGTGGCGGCGGATGCTGATCAGCAGCAGGTCCGCCGTCTCGCGCGTGGAGAGGTTGCGCAGCGCGGGCGCGCTCTGCTCGGTGAAGTGCATGCTGTCGCCCGCGCTCATCTGGTAGACCTCGTCCCTGACACGGAACTCCAGGCGCCCCTGCTCGAGGACCAGGGTCGCCTCGCTCTCCGGGGCCGCATCGCTGTAGCGCAGCTCGGCGCTCGGCTCCAGATGGAGACGGTAGACCTGCAGTCGCCCGCCCGGGATGCCGCGCGTCAGGCGCTGGAAGTAGCCCTCCGCGGACTTGAAGGCCTCCTTGCGGCGCTCCTCGTACTTGATGTGGCTGACGTCCTCGAGGTTCTGCGTCTCGAGGAAGAAGGCCGTGTCCTTGCCCAGCGCCGCCGCGATGCGCGAGAGCGCGCCGATCGTCGGACTGGTCTTCCCCCGCTCGATCTCGGAGATGTGCGTGGCCGAGACGCGGCTCTTCGCCTCGATGTCCTTGAGCGTCATCCCCTTCGCCTTGCGGATGCGCTTGATGCGACCCCCGAGTTCCTGGATCTCCATTGCCACCCCTCCTAGATCTTGAAGCTGGGCACGGTGACGACGAGCGCCTCGCAGGCGGCGTCACCGATGTTCTCGATGCGATGCGGACTGGAGGCGTGGTAGTGCAGGCTGTCGCCTTCCTTGAGGATGTGCCGCCCCTCCTCCACGTAGACCTCGAGGATCCCCTTGCGCACGAGGATGAACTCCTCGCCCTCGTGGCGGTTCACCTCGCCGGTGGAGACGGCGCCCTTCTCCCAGGTCATCAGCATCACGGACATGCGCGAGTGCGGCACGCTGCCGGAGAGCGACTCGATCGCGACCGGCGGCTCCATGAAGCGGTAGCGGCGGCGACTGCCGGCGCTGAGCTGGCTCACCTGCGGCAGCTCCTCCGCCTCGACGAAGAAGGCGGCCTCGCTGCCCATGGCCTCCGCGATGCGAGTGAGGGCGCCGACGGTCGGACTCGACTTGCCGCGTTCGATCTCCGAGATGTGCGTGGCGGAGACCCCGCTCAGGGCTTCGATCTCCTTCAGCGTCAGCTTCTTCTCCAGGCGATAGCGCTTCAGGCGCTCGCCGATCTCCGCCTTGTCCAGGGCTTGCATGGCATCTCCTCCTCGGGGTCCGAACGCAGCAAGGTGGAGAAAAAATACGAGAAGCTGCCTCTATGGTCAAGATTCGTTCGCTATCCCCCATCGACCGGGGCCGGAATCCGGTAAAGACCGTCAGCCCTGGGAACCCTCTCCCCCCCAGCCGGCGGCCTCCTTCTGGTGCAGCAGCTCGCGCAGGACGTCCTCCAGGTAGACGGCCCCCCGGGCCTCGCCGAGGGAGTCGGCCACCACGGCCAGGGTGTGGCCGTCCGGCTGGAGGGAATCGAGCAGCTCCAGGGCGGGGATACCGCCGTCGACCTGCAAGAGGGGCTTGGCCAGGCCCCGCAGGTCCGGGTAGGGATCGCCGCCGAGCAGGCGGCGGGCGGGCAGGAGCCCGACGAGGCGGCTCGGGCGCCCCTCGTAGAGGAAGGCGGCCGGGCTGCGCCGCGCGACGAGCAGGCGGCGCAGCTCGTCGGCGCTGCCCTCCACGGAGAAGAGGCAGAGCGCGGGCAGGGGGCGCATCAGCCCAGCGGCGTCCAGGCTGCCCAGGGCGCCGATCCGCTCGATGGCCCGCTCCTGGTCCTCTCCCACCACGCCGGCGGCGCGGCCGGCCTCGACGTGCTGGCGCACGGTGTCCCAGGAGATCGGCTGGCCGTGCTCGCCGGCCGCGCCGAGGCCCGGCAGGCGGCGCAGGAGCCGAACGAGGAGCTCCAGCAGCCAGACCAGGGGCAGCAGCAGGCTGTAGATGGCGAGCAGCAGCGGCGCGGCCAGGCGCGAGATGCGGAAGGCGTAGTGGTGGCCGACGCCCTTGGGCAGCACCTCGCCGAAGACGAGCACGACGCCCGTCACCCAGACCGAGGCGAGCAGGTCGTTCCAGACCGGCGAGAGCGCGAGGCCGCGCGCGGCCAGTGCCCGCTCGGTGAGCAGGAGACCGGCCAGCGAGGCGAGCACGTTGCAGAGGTTGTTGCCGATCAGCAGGGTCGCCAGCGTGTGCTCCGGGCGCCGCGTGAGGCGCTCGGCCAGACCGGCCAGGCGAGCGCCGCGCGCACGGTCGGCTCGGTGGCGCAGGCGCCCGGCCGCGATCACGGCCGTCTCGCTGCCCGAGAAGGTCGCCGAGCCCAGGAGCGCGAGGGCGAAGAGAGCCAGCCAGAGCGTCATCGCGAGCGCTCCCGGGGCTGCTGGAGACGCAGGGTGGTCAGCGCGGGGCCGCGGGCGGAGAGCACGGTCCACTCCAGGCCGTCGATCGCGTAGACGCGGCCCGTCTCGGGCAGTTCGCCCAGGCGCTCCATCAGGTAGCCGCCGAGGGTCTCCGCGCTCGCCGGCGGCAGGCGCAGGCCGATCAGCTCCGGCAGGCGGGCGATCGGCAGGCGGCTGGAGGCGATCAGGGTGCGCGCGTCGAGCAGGCGGTAGTGCAGCTCGTCGCGGCTCTGCTGGCGCAGGCGACCGACGACGACGGCGAAGAGGTCATCAACGCTCACGAGGCCCGCCAGGGCCCCGTATTCGTCGACGACCACCGCCAGCGGCGCCTCCTTCCCCAGCAGCTCGACGAGCAAGGAGTCCGCCTTGCGGCTCTCCGGGCAGAACTCGACGGGCGTCGCCAGCTCGCCCACGGGTCGCTCGAGGTCGCCCTCGGTGAGCAGGGCGATCGCACTGACGCTGCCGATCACGTGGTCGCTGGCGTCGCGGTAGACCGGCGCGATGCTGTGGCCGGCCCGGCGCATCTGCGCTGCCGCCTCTCCGACCGGCGTCTGGGCCGCGAGCAGGAAGAGATCGACGCGCGGCGTCATCAGGGCGTCGACCCGCAGATCCCCGAGCTGGAAGACGCCCTCCACGAGCTGCCGCTCGCGCGCCCGAATGCTGCCGCTCTCCTCGCCGAGACTGAGCAGGGCGAGCATCTCCTCGCTGCGCAACTCGAGGCGGTCACCCGGCTGCAGGCGCTCGAGCAGGCCGACCAGGCCGCGGCTGGCGCGGCGCAGCAGCGCCGTGGGCCCGGACAGCAGGCGCTCCGCCGCGAGCAGTGGCCCCGAGACCCGCAGGCTGAGGCGCTGGGGCGCGCCGACGGCGAGGCTCTTGGGCAGGATCTCGCCGAAGACGACGAGCACGGCGGTGACGCCGACGAGGCTGACGAGGGTGGCGCTGGCGCCGTCGAGCCGGCGCAGGATGAGCCGCGAGGCGAGCGCCGCCAGCGTGATGTTCACGAGCGTGTTGCCGATGAGGATCGTGATCAACACCGTGCTCAGCTCGCGCAGGAGGCGCAGGACCCGCCGCGCCGCCGCGTCCTGGCGCTGCGCCAGCTCGTGGCGCTGCTGGGCGCCGAGCGCGAAGAGCGCGGTCTCGGCGCTCGAGAAGAAGGCCGAGCAGGCGAGCAGGGCCAGGCAGAGGAATGCCAGCAGGAGGTCGAGCATCAGGGTCTGGCGCCGCGGCGCAGGGGTGCGAGCAGATCGCGCAGGCGTCCCAGGCCGGGCTTGATCAGCACCGCCGCGACGCCAGGCCACTCGCGCCGGGCGGCGGCGCTGTCGCCGGTCAGCAGGACGGTGAGCAGTTCGGGCGCCTCCCGGCGCCAGGCCGCCAGTCGTTCGGCGCCGCTGGCGCCGGGCAGGTTGAGGTCGGCCACCGCCGCCGCGAAGCGCGTCGGGTTGGGCGCGGGTTCCTCGTCGCCGGCCCGGGGCTCGACGCGCAAGCCCTCCGCGCGCAGGAGCGCCGCCAGCGCGGCGCGCAGCTCGGGATCGTCCTCGACGAGGAGCACGGCGGGCGCCTCGCGCGGTAGGCGCTGGAGATCCAGGGTGAAACGGCCGTCGCTGCAGTCGGCGTCGAGATGGAGGCCCAGCGCCGCGACCGCCTCGAGGACCAGCCCCAGACCCTGGCCGCCTCCGCCCGGGCGCGGCGCCGGCGCCCGCCCCGCATTGAGGGCGGCGATCAGCGCGGGCGCGGGCAGGCGGCCGCCGCTTGCCACTCTCAGCCCTTCGCCGTTCGCCAGCAGCTCGACCGGCCCCTCCGGTGCCGCCGCGCAGGCGTTCTCGAGCAGATTCACGAGCAGGCTGCGCCAGTGCGTCCAGAGCCCGGGCCAGAGCAGGGGCCGCTCGAGGCTGAGGCGCGCCGCCCCCGGACACAAGCGCCCGGCCTGGCGGTAGCCGTCCCAGAGGGCCTCGACCCGCGGCGCCAGATCGGCGCCGGCGCCCGCGCGCGCCGCGGGGCGCGCTCCGCCGGCGAGCCCGTCGCCGAGTTCGGCGAGGCCGGCGGCCAGGCGTGCGTAGAGCGCAGCGAGGGCGGCCCGGCGCGCCGGCTCGTCCTCGCGACTCAAGCCGAAGCGCGTCAGGCGCAGATCGGCCGCGAGCAGAGCGAGCAAGTGGCGCAGGTCGTGGACGGCGAGACCGTTGGGCTGAGGCGATGGCTGCATGGCGCTCGCCTGCAGCTTCCCTGCGCCCTCGCCTCCTGTCAACAGCGAAGCCGGCCCCTCGCTTGACGATCCCCCCGGCTCGACCTAGACTGGCGCGCTTCCCGCACCCGGCGGGAGCGGGCGCGGAAAGCGGGCCATGGCGACGAAGACACTGCTCATCCGCTTCGGCTCCCTGGGCGACCTCGCGCTCACCCTGCCGGCGCTCTGGGATCTCGCGGCGAGCGAGCCCCGGGGCGAGCGCCACTTCCTCGTCCTCGCGCCCTGGGCCTCGCTGCTCACGCCGCTGCCCGAACTCGAGCGCGTCTGGACCCTGCCCCGCGGGGCACGCTCCGCCGAACTGGCGGCGCTGGGGCGCGATCTCGCGGCCGAGGCCTACGATCGCGTCCTCGACTTCCACGGCAACCTGCGCGCCCGGCTCCTCAGGCGGCAGCTCGGCCGGCCGCCCGCGGGCTGGTGGCAGAGCCCGCGGCACGACCTGCGCCGGCGCCTGATGGTCGTCCGGCCCGGCTGGCCGGCGCTGCTCAGGCCGCGCGCTCCGCTGCCGCCGGTCTGGCAGCGGCATCGCGCGACCCTGCGCGCCGCCCTGGGCGAGACCTATCGTCCCGCGCCGCCAGCCGCGGCTCGCTATCCGCTGAGCCAGGCGCTGCGCGCGGCAGTGGACGCCGAGCTCGCGGCGCTCGGCCTCGCGCCCGGCGAGCGGCCGCTCGCGCTGGCCCCTGGCGCGGCCTGGCCCGCGAAGGTCTGGCCGCACGCGGCGGCGCTGGTCGAGCGCCTGTCCCCGCGCTGGCCCCTGCTCCTCGTCGGCGGCCCGGCCGAGCGGGACACCTGCGCCGCTCTCGCCGCCCTGGGCGCCGTCGACTACAGCGGCGACCGGCCGCTCTCCCAGGTCGCGGCCGCGCTCGGGCGCAGCCGCGCGCTCGTCGCCAGCGACAGCGGCCTCGGCCACCTCGCCGAGGCCGTGGGCACGCCCGTCCTCGACCTCTACGGGCCCACGGTGCCGGCCTTCGGCTTCGCGCCGCGCCTGGAGGCGAGCCGTGTGCTCGAGCGCCCCCTCGGCTGTCGGCCCTGCTCCCTGCACGGGGCGCGGCCCTGCCGCTTCGGCCACGGCAACTGCCTGGGCGAGCTCGGCGCCGACGCCGTGGTCGCCGAGCTGAGCGCGATGGGAGCCCTGGCGTGAGCGCGCTCCGGCTCTATCGCGCGCTCTCGCCGCTGCTCGCCGCGCTGGCCCCGCTGGCGGCGCCCTTCGCGCCGAAGCTGCGCGCCGGACTCGCCTGGCGGCGGAGCGCCGCGCCCGGGACGGCCGCGCTCGCCGCGCTCGCGGGGCGCCGGCCGCGCTTCTGGCTGCACGCGGCCAGCGCGGGCGAGCTCGAGCAAGCGCGGCCCCTGCTCGCTGGCCTGCGCGCGCGGCATCCGGAGGCGGCCCTGCTGCTGACTCAGGGCTCCGTCTCGGCGCGAGCGGCCGGCGCGCGCGTGACGGAAGCGGATCGCGTGCTCCCCCTGCCCCTGGACAGCCCGCGGGCGATGGCCCGCCTCCTCGCCGCCTTTGCGCCCACCGCGGTGATCGCCGTGAAGTGGGACCTCTGGCCCAACCTCGTGCTCGAGGCCGAGCGGCGCGGCGTGCCCACGCTCCTCGTCGGCGGCGTGCTGGGGGCCGAATCCGGGCGCGCGCGCTGGCCGGGCCGCCTCCTCGCCGCGCCCCTCCACCGGCGCCTGGCCGGCATCGGCGCCGCGAGCGAGGCCGACGCCCAGGCCTTCGCGGCGCTCGGCGTGCCGGGGGATCGGCTGGCCGTCACCGGCGACACGCGCTTCGACCGCGTGCTCGCGCGGCGAGACGAGGCGAGGCCGCTGCCGCTGCCGGCTGCGGGGGACGAACCCTGTCTCGTCGCCGGGAGCTGCTGGCCGCCCGAGGAGGACCTGCTGCTGGCCGCCTTCGCGCGCCTGCGCGGCGAGTGGCCGGCCCTGCGCCTGCTCCTCGTTCCGCACGAGCCCCTGCCGGCCGCCCTCGCTCGCCTGCGCCGGGCGGCGGCGGCGCGCGCGCTCCCGCTCTGGCTGCTCAGCGAACGCGCCGCGCTCGCGGACGGAGGCGTCTGCGTCGCCGACCGCGTCGGCCAGCTCTCCGAACTCTACGCCGCCGGACAGATCGCGCTCGTCGGCGGCGGCTTCGGTCGGGGCCTGCACAGCGTGCTCGAGCCGGCGGCGCGCGGGCTCGCCGTGCTCTGCGGCCCGCGCTTCGGCCGCGCCGACGAGGCGCGCCGCCTCGTCGCGGCCGGCGGGGCCTTCGTCGTGCGGGACGGCGAGGCGCTCGCCGCGCGCTGGCGCGCGCTGCTCGCCGATCCGCCGGCGCTGGCGCGGGCGGCCGCGGCGGCCCGCGCCTTCGTCGAGGCCGGCGCCGGCGCGACGGCACGCAGCCTGGACTTCCTGCACCAGCGCCTGGCGGCCAGCGCGCGAGGCGGCGGCGAAGCCGCTTGATTCAGCGCTACTTGGAGACATACCATTCGGCATCCCCTGGAAGGAGATCTCGATGCGCCGCCTGCCCGCCCTCCTGCTGCTGTCGGCCTCTGCCCTCGTCTGCGCACTCCCGGCAGCCGCGGCCCGCCCCGGCGAGCAGATCCACCTGCCGCGCTGGAGCCTGGGCCCCCAGGTCGCCACCTATGCCGGCCCCAGCCACGCCGACCTGCTCTTTCGCGAGAACGAGGTCATGGTCGCAGGCATGGACAGCGAGCCCGGTCTGCGATTGAGCGACTTCGAGTCGGGCCTGCCGGTGGGACTGCGCATCTACTGGGCCTACCGGCCAGCCCTCGGCTTGGCCGCGACGTACGGTTTCTCGAACTACAGCAGCGCCCAGACCTTCACGGCCCATCAATGGCCCTCGCCGCGCGAACTCGCTACAGACCTGCACGAGCTGGATGTCACCGTGCACTACGGACTCGACTTCGTGCGAAACCAGAAGCTGCTTCCCTATGTCGGCTTTGGGATAGGTCTCGCGTTGGCAGACAGCAGGCTCTCGATCGATCTTATCAATGTACAGGAGCCCGACCCCGAAGACCCTGCTAGCCTGCTGCCCGATCGCAGCTTCGAGATCAAGGCCCGCGATCACTCCCTCCATTACCTCGGACTGGCAGGGCTCATCTATCGATTCACTAGCCGTGTGGCGATCAGCGCAGAGATGCAGGGAGTAATGGGTGACATTCGGCAGAGCTTCGACTACGGCGGCTCCTACCAGTACCTAGTGGTCGATCCCGAGAACCAACAGGACGTCATCAACGACTGGAAGACCAACGACATCCTCGGCGGCTCCTATCCGATGGACCTCACCGGCGTGCGCCTGTCGATCGGCCTGCTGATCGGCCTCTGAGCCGGCTTGGCCCCCCAGCCCCCGCATGCTAGAGTGAAGCGAACGCCGTCCAGGAGGCCCTCCGCATGATCCAGCGCCTGCGCCCCTTCGCCCTCGCCCTCCTGCTCGCCCTGCCGGCCGCCGCCCTCGCCGAGGAGCCGGTCACGGACAAGCTGCGCGAGGACGGCCGGCTTCCCCTCTGCGGCCATGCGCGCGGCGTGTTCGGCCGCAGCGGGGAGGGCCAGCCGGGACAGACCGAGTGGCGGGCGCGCTACTACGAGATCAGCGGCAGCCTGGACTTCGCCGCCCTCGCGTTCAGCGGGCGGGTGCGCGCCTTCCTGACGCCGATCGCCGTCGCCGACAGCCTCGTCCTCGACGCCTTCGACACCCTGACGCCCAGCGCCGTGCGCGTGGACGGCGCCCCCGCCACCTGGCGGCGCCTCGACGAGCGCACCATCGCCATCGCCACGCCGGGGGGCACGGTGGGCGACGAGCGCCTGGTCGAGGTCGAGTATGCCGCCGAACCCAACGACATCGGCTTTGGCGCCTTCTGGTTTCCCGAGTACCTCGACGACGCCGGCGCGCGCATCCGCAGCTGCCAGACGATGACCCAGACCCAGAACGCGGGCACCTGGTGGCCCTGCATCGATCGGCTCAGCCACAAGCCGGACAGCCTGGCCCTCGCGATCACCGTGCCCGACACGATGGTCGTCGCCGCCAACGGCCGGCTCGAGGGCGTCGACGACAACGGCGACGGCACGCGCACCTACCGCTGGCGCGAGCGCTACCCGATCGCGACCTACCTCGTGGCGATGACCGTGGCGCCCTTCCATTCGCCGGGCGGCGACGGCCTGCCCTGGCAGGACAGCTACGATCTCGGCGGCGGCGAGAGCCTGCCGCTCACCTGGTTCATCCGGCCGCATCACGTGGACGAAGCGGTGAACAACCTCGAGCAGATCCACGACATGCTCGACGCCTTCCGGGAGCGCTTCGGCGAGTACCCCTTCACGGCCGAGAAGTACGGCATCGCCGAGTACAGTTTCGCCGGCGGCATGGAGCACCAGACGCTCAGCAGCATCGGCACGACGGTGGTCGCCGCGCTCGACAGCGCCCACTTCGTGCAGCCGCACGAGCTCGCGCACCAGTGGTTCGGCGACTGGGTGGGCCCGGCGACCTGGGAGGACATCTGGCTGAACGAGGGCTTCGCCACCTACGGCGAGGCGCTCTACTACGAGCACCTGGGTCGCTACACGGCCGGGGAGTACATGTACCTGCGGCGCCGGCTGCCGAACGGCGAGGCCTTCGCCGGCAGCGTCTAAAA
>VGXI01000046.1 GCA_016873475.1 bacterium
CACCCTGCTCGGCTACTACTTCGGCGGCCTGCCGGTGGTGAAGGAGAACTTCTCGATCGCCGTGCTGGCGATCATCGGCCTCTCGCTGCTGCCGATGGTCATCGAGACCTGGAAGGCCCGCCGCCACGCCCGGCGGGCGCCCGCGCGCTAGGCCGTCGGGCGCCCGCGCGCTAGGCCGTCGGGCGCCAGAAACGGCGCTCGCGCCGGCGGCACTGCGAAGCCCGCCTCACCGGCCCCGGCGCTCCGAATCGGCTTGCCCCATCCAACGATCTGTGAAAGACTCGGATATCGCGCCGATTTGCAGTCGCAACTCCTTGAATGCGGCTGGGTTGCGATAAAATGCGAGTTCAGGTGGGCCTCGCAGTCGAAGAGGTCCCTTCTCCGGGAGGCCGCATGAACCCCAACGGGAGCTCGGACAGCGATCGACTCGCTGCCCTCAGCAGCGCCGTTGAGCGACTCGAGCAGCGCGTCGCCCAACTGGAGGCGGCCGTGGCCGGCAGGGGCGCCATTGGGGCGGCCCGCAAGGAGGACTCCGGCCTGAGCTCGGCGACGGGGGGGAGGGCCGCAGAGGGGCGGGGTGGGCCCACGCTGACGCCCGCCGATCTCGGGCGCGCCTTCCTCGTCATGGCCGGCGCCTTCATGCTCCGCTCGCTGACCGATGCGCGACTGCTGCCGCTGACCGGGGGCATCGTCTTCGGTCTTGCCTACGCGCTCCTCTGGGTGCTGCTCAGCGACCGCGCCGCGGCGGGGGGCAAGACAGTCCGCGCCCAACTCTATGGCGTCACGGCTGCCCTCATCGCGTTTCCGATCCTCTGGGAAGCGCCCACGCGCTTCAGTGCCCTGCCGGCGCCCTTCGCCGTCCTCCTCGCTGGAGTGATGGCCGGGGTCGCTCTGGTCGTCGCGTGGCGTCGCAACCTTCAGCTGGTGGCGTGGGTGTTCGTTGCGGGCGCCCTGCTTGCCGGCATCGCCCTCGTCTTCGCGACACGCACCGTCGAACCCACCGTCGCCCTGCTCCTGCTCCTGGGGCTTGCGAGCGTCTGGCTCGGCTACGGTAAGAAGTGGCGGGGCTTGCGCTGGCTGACAGCCGCCACGGCTGATTTCATGGTGCTATTCATGGTGTCCATCGCCGCCAGCCCCGCCGGCGTCCCCGAGCGCTACGCCGGCTTCTCGATCGCGCGCGCTCAGGCGCTCCCCGGCGGGCTGCTGATCGTCTACCTCGGCAGCTTCGCGCTCCGCACGCTCTGGCGACAGCGCGATGTCATTCCCTTCGAGGTCGTCCAGTCGGCTGCCGCCCTGGCCATCGGCTTCGGAGGCGCCGTGCGGATCGCCCAGGCCGTGGGCTCGGGCAGTGGCGCACTCGGCATCGTCACGCTCATCGCCGCCGCCGCCTGCTACATCGTCGCGTTCTCCTTCGTGGACCGCCGCCTCGGGCGCGGTCGCAACTTCATCTTCTACACCACCCTCGCGTTCGTGCTCATCGTCACGGGCAGCCGCCTCCTCGCACAGGGTGCGATCCTCGCCTTCATCTGGTGCGCGCTGGCGCTGACGACCGCCTATCTCGGCGGCCGCTACGACCGCATCACCCTGCGCGTGCACAGCGCGCTCTTCACCCTTGCCGCCGCCTGGTACGGCGGACTCCTCCGCCTCGGATTCGACGCCTTCATGGCCCCCGCGGGGCGCGTTACTTCGCGACCGGGCGCGGCGCTGCTCGCCGTCCTGCTGGGGACGGTCCTCACCTACGCCACGCTCGTCATCGCCCAAGGGCGTCGGAACACGCGGGACCGGGCTCGGGTGCCGCGGGTCTTCGTGCTGCTGGCGATCGTCATCTGCCTGGCTGGGCTGGCGACCAGCCTGCTGGTACACACCGCGCGCGGCTGGGGCTTGCAGAACCTGGCGGCGGCCACGGTTGCGGCGCGCGTCCTCGTGCTCTCAGCCGCTGCCGTGGCACTAGCCGGCGTCGGGCGTGGCATCGTGTTTCGCGAAATGCGGTGGTTGGTCTACCCCGTGCTGGTGCTGGGCGGACTCGCCCTCCTGCTCGGCCTGAAGCAGGGCAACGCGACCACGCTGTTCCTCGGCTGTGCCTGCTACGGGGGCGCCCTCATCGCCGCCCCGTGGCTGCTGCGCCGGCGCGAGGGTCTTGCCGGCAGCGGCGCCGACGCGGTCGCCGATGCCTGAGTCGACCGGGAGTCGAAGCGCTCAGTCCTTGGCGTAGAAGCGCAGCGCGCCGGTGTAGACGGGCATCGCGAACTTGAGCAGCAGCGTGTAGATCAGCGCCCCCAGCGCCCAGATTCCGACAGTGACGCCCTTCTCCACCCAGCTCGGCGAGTAGTCGTAGATCTCACCCAGGGTGCTCGGCACGAAGCCGGGAATCACCAGGCCCATTCCCTTCTCGATGTAGACGCCGATGATGACCAGCACACAGGCCAGGTTGAGCGTGAGGAAGTTCTGTCGCGAACGCGGGTTGAGGAAGATCAGGAACGCGCAGAGGTTGAAGAGAAAGGCGGTCCACATCCAGGGCACGAGCGGGCTGTGCCCGTGCAGGCCGAAGTAGAGGTACTGCATCGGCGCCAGGTGAACGCTGCCCGAGTAGAACTCCTTGAAGAACTCCGCGGCGAAGAGGAAGAGGTTGATGCCCATCGCGTAGGCGATGAGTTCGGCGATCTTGAACAAGGCCTTGTTGTCGATGTCGATCCGCGAAACGCGGCGCACGATCTGGAAGATCAGGATCATCACCGCCGGGCCCGAGCAGAAGGCGGAAGCGAGGAAACGTGGGGCCAGGATCGAGGCGTTCCAGAAGGGCCGCGAGGAAAGGCCGTTGTAGAGGAAGGCCGTGACGGTGTGGATACTCACCGCCCAGGGGATGGACAGGATGATCAGCGGCTTGATGATGCTCAGGCTGTAGTCTCGGCTGTGCGCCATCTTGTAGAGCGCGTAGAAGGAGATGAAGAGATTGATCAGCAGGTAGCCACTGAGCGCGAGAATGTCCCAGGCGAGCAGCGACGAGGGGAAGTTCATGGTGCCGATCACAGGCAGGAGATGGGCGAGTCGGTCGACATGGCCCATGTCGACGATGACGAAGAGCATGCACATCACCATGGCCGCCACGGCCAGCAGCTCGCCGAAGAGCACGATTTCCTTGATCGGCTTGAAGTTGTAGATGTAGGCCGGCACGACGAGGAGCACGGCCGCCGCGGCAACGCCCACCAGGAACGTGAAGTTCGAGATGTAGAAGCCCCAGGAGACGGGATCGCGCATCGCCGTAACGATCAACCCCGCCTCGAGCTGGCGCAAGTAGGCGATGATGCCCAGGGCGATCAAGGCCAGCAGCAGGCCGAGCCACGCGTAGTAGAAGCGATTGCCCTGCAGCACCATGCGCAGGGCCGCCAGGAAATTGCGCATCACAGCCTCCGCGGCGCTCGGCTCAGGTGGCGAAGAAGTAGAAGAACTTCGGGTTCGTGTTCAGGTCTTCCTTGAGCCGGAACACGCGCTTGTTGTCGATGCAGTAGCGGATCTCGCTCGCGGGATCGAGCAGGTTGCCGAACTTCCGCGCGCCGACCGGACAGATCTCGACACAGGCCGGATAACGGCCCGGGTTCTCGCGAACACGCTGGATGCAGAAGCTGCACTTCTCGACGACCCCCTTCGGGCGCGGCCGATTGCCGAGATAGTGCGTGTCCGGATTGAGCTCGGCCGCGGGCAGGCCGGGTTCGCCCCAGTTGAATCGGCGCGCGCCGTAGGGGCAGGCCGCCATGCAGAACCGGCAGCCGATGCACCAATCGTAGTCGATGACGACGATGCCATCGGGCTCCCGCCAGGTCGCCTTCGTCGGACAGGCCTTCTCGCAGGGCGAATCCTCGCAGTGCTGACACTGCACGGGCATGTAGAAGTAGCCGTCCTCGGGCACCGCTTCGGCATGGTAGTAGGCGTCGGCCCGCTCGAGGTCGTTCACCCACTTCTCGCCCTTGGCGAAGCGCAGCACCGTGATCCAGTGCAGCTGCGGGTCCCGCGACTGGTTGTTCTCCTGCACGCAGCCGTAGACGCAACGCCGGCAGCCGACGCAGCGCGAAAGATCGAGACCGTAGCCGTACTTGACCCCCGGCAGGGGGCCGGTGACCTTGACCGCGAGCTGGTAGCCGTGTTCCTCGGCATAGCGGCGCTCCAGGCGCTCGAGCATCGCGCCCACCTCGTCGCGGTTCATCTCGCGGAAGCTCTTGCGGAAGAACGCTTCCCAGATGGAGGCATCGGCGCTGCCGGCGGGGATCGCCAGGCTGCCCAGGCCGGCCAGCTTGAGGAAACTGCGGCGGCTGATCGTATCGTGGGGATCGCGTGTCGTCGACATCACTCGCTCCCGTGCTGGCCGTGGGCAGGAGGCGGGGCGCTGGGCTCCCCTTCGCTGGCGGTGTCGATGGCCCAGGGGCGCCGCGGTTCCGGCTCCGGGGCGATCGGCGCGAAGCGGGGTCGATGGGGATCGTGGCAGTGCACGCACAAGCGGTATTCCTTGCGTCCGTTCCACATGCCCGTCCGCTTCCCGTGGACCCCGGCCCTCCAGTCGCGGAAGTTCGTGCCGTGGCACTGGCCGCAGAGCTTGTAGGATTCGCCGAAGTCGATCAGCTCTCCGTTGGCCAGCCGCAGCTTGTCCCGATCGGAGGGATTGTGGCAGTCCAGGCACCAGCGCTGCGCTTCGGCGTGGTGGAAGCGCTCCACGATCTCCTCGTGCATCCCCAGCACGCGCGGCGTGGGATCGGGCTCGAGGTCCGCGTGGCAGTCCGAACAGGGGAAGATGCCATCCGAGAGCGGCGGCGGCGGAACGGGATACTCCTCGGCCTGCGCGACGGGGAGGGTCACGCGGGCGGCGCCGCCGAGGGCGAGTTGCAGGAGCAGGGGAATCGCCACGGCGCGCGCCGTTTTCATCGGCCACCTCCTGACAGGGGCTCCAGTCGGCAGGCGAGTCCCTCGTCGACCGAGCCGGCAGGGCCGCTAGCAGACTAGAGCCTCTGGATTCCGATTTCCAGTATTTTTGGTATTTTTGCCCGTTTTCTTGGTTTTCCAGAACGGCGAGGCTTGCCGCCAGGACGCCATCCTTCACAGTGGGCAATTCGACCGCAATCGTCCCAGTCCAGACTACCCGGGGCGTGGGACCATCGTTTCGGGACGGAGTCTCCGGTCCAGTTCCGCCGCGTCCATGAGGCCGAGGGCAAGAACAGCCTCCCGCAGGCTCGTGCCTTCGGCGTGAGCCTTGCGCGCTGCGGCAGCCGCCCGGTCGTAGCCGACGATGGGGACCAGCGCGGTGACCAGCATCAGGGAGCGCTCGAGGTGAAGTGCGATCGCGGTCCCGTCGGGTTCGATGCCGGCCACGCAGCGCGCGGCGAAACTGGCCGCGGCGTCTGCGAGCAGCGTCGTCGACTCGAGCAGGCAGTGGGCGAGCAGGGGCTTGGCGGCATTCATCTCCAGGTGGCCGGCGAGGCCGCCGATCGCCACGGCGGCGTCATTGCCGATGGCTCGCGCGCAGACCATGGCCAGGGCCTCGGCCTGGGTCGGGTTCACCTTGCCCGGCATGATCGAGCTGCCGGGCTCGTTGGCCGGCAGGACCAGCTCGCCGAGCCCAGCGCGCGGCCCCGAGCCGAGCAGGCGGATGTCGCCGGCGATCTTCATGAGGGTCACGGCGAGGTCGCGCTGGGCGCCGCTCGCGGCGATGACCGCGTCGTGGGCGCCCTGCGCGGCAAAGAGGTTCGCGGCGCGGACGAGGGGCAGGGCCGTCGCCTGCGCGAGCCGCGCGATCGCGCGCTCAGCAAAGCCGGGCGGGGCGCCCAGGCCCGTGCCCACGGCCGTGCCGCCCAGGGCCAGCGCGTGGAGTTCGGGCAAGGTGGCCGCCACGCGCGCGCGCGCCGCCCCCACCTGAGCGGCCCAGCCCGAGAACTCCTGCCCCAGCGTGAGGGGCACGGCGTCCATGAGGTGCGTGCGACCGATCTTGATCACATCCGCGAAGGCCGCCGCGCGCTCCGCCAGCACGGCCTCGAGCTGCGCGAGGGCCGGCAGCAGGCGGCCCGCGATCTCCCCCGCCGCGGCCAGGTGCAGTGCCGTCGGGATGACGTCGTTGCTCGACTGGCTGCGGTTGACGTGGTCGTTCGGGTGCACGGGCCGCTTGCCGCCGCGCCCGGCGCCGGCCAGCTCGTTGGCGCGGCCGGCGATCACCTCATTGGCGTTCATGTTGAGCTGGGTGCCGCTGCCCGATTGCCAGAGCGGAGCGACAAACTCCGCGTCGAGCCTGCCTGCCGCCACTTCGCGCGCCGCGGTCTCGATCAGCGCCGCCAGGTCGGCCGGCAGCGCGCCCAGCTCGGCATTGGTCGCCGCCGCGGCGGCCTTGATCTCGCCGAGGGCGGCGATCATTGCCCGCGGCCAGCGCGCCAGGCCGATCGGGAAGTTGGCTACTGCCCGCGCGGACTGGGCGCCGTAGTAGGCGGCGGTCGGCACGGCGATCTCGCCCAGGCTGTCCACCTCGATGCGGGATTCGGCGACCATGCGCCACCTCCGGCTTCGGAATCGGGATGAAGATGTCCGTCGACAGGAAGCGCAAGCCTCGCGCGCGCAGATCGGCAAGAGCAGCTCCGCCCTCTCGGCGTACATCATCGGTGAGGGGCGGCCCCGGCTCAAGCGCGGATTCCGCGGGGAGGCCGCGGTCCGGATTGGCCTCAGCGCCGGCGCCGCACCTCGCCGCCGGCGAACCAGCCCTTGCGCCAGAAGTAAACGAGCATGCCGATCGCCACCGCCGCCATCAGGGCCAGCGCGAACAGGTAGCCCAGGCGCCAGCTTAGCTCCGGCAGGTTCCAGGGCGAGCGGGTGTCGAAGTTCATCCCGTAGACGCCGGCGATGAAGCTGAGCGGCATGAAGAGCGTGGCGATGATGGTGAGCACCTTCATCACCTCGTTCAGCCGGTGGCTGACGCTCGAGAGGTAAAGGTCCATCAGGCTCGCCGCCATGTCGCGGTAGCTCTCGACCAGTTCCATGAGCTGCACGGCGTGGTCGTGGCAGTCGCGCAGGTAGAGCCGCGTGGCGGGGGCGATGCGGGGAATGTCGTCGCGGTGCAGCGCGGCCAGCAGCTCGCGCAGGGGCCAGACGAAGCGGCGCAGGTTGAGCAGCTCGCGCTTGAGGTGGTGCAGGCGCGGCACCAGTTCCTGGCGCGGGCGCAGCAGGATCGCCTCCTCGAGGTCCTCCAGGACCTCGCCATAGCTCTCGAGCAGCGGGAAGTAGGCATCGACGATGGCGTCGATCAGCGAGTAGGCGAGGTGGTCGGCGCCGCCCTCGACGAGGGCGGGCCGCCCCTCGCGGATGCGCTGGCGCAGCGGGCCGAAGACATCGCCCTCCTTCTCGCCGAAGGTGATCACGAAGCCCGGGCCGAGGAAGAGGCTGACCTGCTCGCTGTCCAGGGGCAGCGTCGCGGCCGGCATGCGGGTGATGATGAAGACCTGCTCGCCGTAGACCTCCGCCTTCGGCCGCTGCGGCAGGTTGACGACGTCGGCGAGGGCCAGGGGGTGCAGGCCGAAGAGGGCCCCCACGGCCTCGAGCACGGCGCTGTCGCCGAGCCCCTCGACGTCCACCCAGAGCACGCCGGGGCCGCCCGCCAGCTCGCGCAGGGTCGCCAGGTCGCAGTCGCGGCTCTCCGCGAGCGGGAGCCCCGGCCCGTAGCGCAGGTAGGCGAGGCGCGGCGGCTGAGCGCCCGTGCGCGGCGCGAGGGTGCCCGGGGAGGCGCCCGGCGGCGTGCTGCGCCGAGCGTACTGCTGCCAGTTCCAGGCGCGGACCTGCATGGTTCCTCCTCGCCGGTGGGGCAACCCGGCGTGGAGGATAGGCGGCGCGCGCACGGGCTGTCGAGGACTTCTCGCCTAGTCGGCCAGCTCGATGCTCTCGACTTCCCGCCAGGGCAGGTAGATGGGATCCGCCTCGCCGCGGTCGAAGACGAGCAGGCCGTCGTTGTCGGCGGTGACGTCCTGGCTGCCCTCCAGGCGCAGGGTCTCGCCGCCGCGCAGGACGAGCCGGCTCTCGTCGCGCCCCGGCTCGATCCGCCTGATCAGCGCGAAGGGCAGGTTGTACTCGAGGTCGCGCCAGTCGCCGTTGAGCAGCTCCCAGCTCGCCGCCTCGTCGAGGTCGTAGACCAGCCGCCCGCTGCGGGTCTTGCCGTCGCGGGTGACGACGGTGCCGCTCAGCGGCTTCGCGCGGCCGTAGTCGCCGTAGGCGCGGCCGCTCGTCGGGCTCTCGCTGAACTCGAGGCGGTCGAACTCGCGCCAGGCGACGACGACGCGCCCATAGCGCGGGTCCTCGACCATGATGCCGCGGTTCTCGGCGTTGACGTCGTTGGTGCCCCGCAGGACGTACTCCCGGCCATCCTTCAGGGTGACCAGGCAGCCCTGGCTGCTGCGCCGCTCGATGCGGGCGATGCTGCCCATCGCCAGGGCGATGTCGCCGTCCTCGGTCTCGCCATCCAGGCGGTCGCTCGTCAAGCACTCCTCCTGATCCCACTGGATGAAGCCCGTGAACTCGCCCTGCGGCGTGACCAGCCGGCCGTGGAGGCGCTGGGCGCCGGGCTCGGCGCCGCGCGGGGCGGCCGCGAAGCGGATCGTGTCGATCTTGTCCCAGTCCAGCTCGATGTCGCCGAGCGCAGCGTCGCGCACGAGGATCGTCGCGCCGACGTCGTTCGCGTAGCCCTCGACGTCGATGCGCTCGCCGCCCTTCATCGTCAGGCGGGCGGCGTTCGATCCCGTCACGGCGATGCTCTCGATGTCGCCGAAGCGCGCCATGAAGACGCGCGAGCCCGGGCCGGCCCAGCCGTCGGACTCCACGTTCACCTTGAAGCCGAAGATCTTGATGTTCGTGTGCTTCTTCGGCCGGCCGCCCTCGCGGTCCTTCTCCGACACCGACTCCAGGTAGGGCAGGTCCTGCTTGGCGGACTGGAAGAGGTCGTCCCAGAAGGCCTCCTCGTCCGTGTTCCAGCGCAGGAAGCCCGTGTACTCGCGCCCGGCGTCGCTGCGGATGCTGCCGTGGAGGAAGCCCTCGTTGGACTGCCCGGCGGCGAGGGCCGCCGCCGGCACGATGAGCGCGAAGAGGGCGCAGGCGCTCGCGAGTCGGCTGTGCATGGGGTGCTCCTTTCGTCGTGCTAGTAGATGGCGCGCGCGCCGCCTGCGGACTCCTCGCCCGCGACGGGCTCGCTCGTCAGCTCGAAATCGCCGCCGGTCGCCTCGCGGCCGCCAGCCGGCGGCGCGAGCTGGGCGAGGACGGCCGCCAGCTCGCGGTGGTAGCGGGGATCGGCGCGCAGGAGGCGCAGGGTGAGGGCCAGGAACTCGCGGTCGTCGAGGGCGTCCCGGTCGCTGCCGAGGGCGACGGCGAAGCTCTCGGTCCCCGCGGGCAGCGCGAGCCGCGGGCCGGCGCCGAGGCGGGCGCCCAGCGCCGCGCCCAGCGCCAGTGCGGCGACGAGGGCCGCGGCCGGAAGCCAGTGCCGAGCGCTCGCGACGCGCCGCCAGTGCGCGGGCGCCGCCAGCGGCAGGGCAGCGGGCGCCAGCAGGTCCAGGCGCGCCTGCAGGGCGCTGGCCTCCTGGTAGAAGCGCCGGCAGTCGGGGCAGTCGAGCAGGTGATCCAGGGCCGCCCGCTGCTCGGCCGCCGCGGCCTCGCCGTCGAGGAGCGCCGAGATGAGCACTTCCATCCGCTCGCAGCGCGTCATGCCCTTGCCTCCTTCTCGACCCCGCCGGCCGGGGCCGCCGGGGCGTGCGCGCCGAGCTCCGCGATCAGTCGCCGGCGCGCGCGGTGGACGTTGATCTTCACCTTGCTCAAGCTCCAGCCGGTGCGGCCGGCGATCTCCGCATAGGGCCGCCGCTCCAGAGGGCCCAGCGTGAAGGCGAGGCGCTGTTCCGGCGGCAGCCCGGCCAGTGCCGCCGCCAGGGCCCGGGCCAGCTCGCGGCCGTGAGCGACTGCCGCGGGACCCGCGTCCCCGCCCGCAGCGCCGGTGCCAGCGACCAGTTCCAGGCTCTGCCCCTCGGCGAGGTCGCTCTCCACCTGCACGAGGCGCCGGCGGCTCAGGTGATTGACGAGCAGGTTGTGCGCCGTCGTGAAGAGGTAGCCGCGCAGGGCGCCCGGATCGCGGAGACGGCCCTCGGCCGCCATCGCGCGCAGGAAGGTCTCCTGGGTGAGGTCCTCGGCCTCCTCGGGCCGCGGCAGGCGGCGGGTGAGGTAGGCGCGGATCTCCTCGCCGTGGCGGCGGTAGGCCTGGCTCCAGCTACCGGTCACGCGGCTCCTCGGGGGAAAGGGGGCGGCGCCGGATCCCGCCCGGCGCGGGGAGTATGACCGATTCGCGCGCGGAAGGTTACAGCCGCCGGGCGGCGTTTTCGGCTGGCGCGGCGGCCGCCGAGCGCCTACCCTGGCCCGATCCGGCAGGGAGGTCGCCATGGGCAGGCTGAGGGTGAGCCGCCAGAGAATCATCGACGCCGTGAGCGCGACCCTGGCCGCCGACCCCGAGGTGCTGGCCGCCTGGCTGGGCGGCAGCGACGCGACGGGCCGCACGGACGAGTACTCGGACGTGGACCTGCAGGCCATCGTGCCGGACGCGCACGTGGAGGCCGTCTTCGTCGCCGTCCGGCAGGCACTGGAGACCCTCTCGCCGATCGCGCGCTCCTACCGCCTGCCCGAGCCGGCCTGGCACGGCCTCTCGCAGGAGTTCTTCCAGCTCGCGGAGGCCGACCCCAATCATCTCGTGGACTTCGCCGTGATCCCGGCCAGCAAGCTGGCCAGCGCGCGCCTCCTCGAGCGCGAGCGGCACGGGGAGGCGCTGGTGCTCTTCGACCGCGGCGGCCATCTGGCGCCGCCACCCCTCGACTGGGAAGAGCACCTCGCCAAGGCTGCCGCGCGCCTGGCGACGATGCGCAGCACGGTGCCGCTCTTCGCGCCCATGGTGGAGAAGGCGGTGCGGCGAGGGCACCTCGCCGAGGCGGCGGCCTTCTACCAGGCGCTCGTCCTCAAGCCCCTCGTCGAGCTGCTGCGCCTGCGCCACTGCCCCGAGCGCTACGACTACGGCTGGCGCTACCTCGATCGCGACATCCCGCCCGCCGACCGTGCGCTCATCGAGCGGCTCGCCTTTCCGGCCGATCCGCCGGCTCTGCTGCGCGGCGTCGAGGAGGCGACCCAGCGCTTCGTGGCCGAGTACGCGGCCCTCGACGCCGGCGAGTGGCGCCTGCCCAGCGCCGCCGAGCGCGCGGCGCGCTAGCGGGGACGCGCATGGCCACCCCCCTCTGGACGCCGCCCGCCGCCCGCGCCGACGCCTCGCAGATGATGGCCTTCCTGCGTGCGCAGGGTCACGCGGACTACGCCGCACTCTACCGCTGGTCGATCGCCGAGTCCGGCGCCTTCTGGCGCGCCCTCTGGGACTTCTGCGGCGTGCGCGGCGAGCCGGGCGCGCGAGTTCTCGTGGACGGCCGGCGCCTGCCCGGCGCGCAGTGGTTCCCGGACGCGCAGCTCAGCTTCGCCGAGAACCTGCTCTGGCGGCGCGACGCGGCGCCGGCGATCATCTTCAGGCGCGAGGACGGCCTCCGCCGCGAACTCAGCTACGCTGAACTCCACGCCCAGGTCGGCCGCCTGCAGCGCGCCTTCCGCGCGGCGGGGCTGGGCGAAGGCGACCGCGTCGCCGCCTTCGTGCCCAACCTACCCGAGACGATCGTCGCCGCGCTCGCCGTGGCCTCGCTCGGCGCCATCTGGTCCTCGGCCTCGCCGGACTTCGGCGTCGAGGGCGTCGTCGACCGCTTCGGCCAGATCGCGCCGAAATTCCTCATCGTGGCGGACGGGCACCTGTACAAGGGCGTCGTGCACAGCTCGGAGGCGAAGCTGCGCGCGGTGCTGGCCGGATTGCCGAGCGTGGAGAAGACCCTGGTCATCCGCGACACGGGCGGCACGGAGCCGGCAGCCATTCCCGGCGCCGAGGACTTCGCGGCCTTCCTCGCGAGCGCGCCCGCGGGCGAGCCCGAGTTCCCGCGCTTCCCCTTTGCGCAGCCGCTGGTCATCCTCTACTCCTCGGGCACGACGGGCCGGCCCAAGTGCATCACGCACGGTGCGGGCGGCACGCTGCTCCAGCACCTCAAGGAGCACCGCCTCCACACGGACCTGCGGGCGGGCGAGCGTCTCTTCTACTTCACGACGACGGGCTGGATGATGTGGAACTGGCTGGTCACGGGCCTCGCGACGGGGGCCACGCTGGTGCTCTACGACGGCAGCCCCTTCCACCCGCGGCTGGAGGCGCTCTGGGACCTGGCCGCCGAGGAGGGGCTCCACCACTTCGGCACGAGCGCCAAGTACATCGACGCCTGCAAGAAGGCCGGCCTCGCGCCGCGGCGCACGCACGATCTCTCGGCGCTGCACACGCTGCTCTCGACGGGCTCGCCGCTCGCGCCCGAGTCCTTCGATTGGGTCTACCAGGAGGTGAAGGCCGATCTCCTCCTCGCGAGCATCGCCGGCGGCACGGACATCGTCTCCTGCTTCATGCTGGGCAACCCGCTGCTGCCGGTCTGGCGCGGGGAGATCCAGTGCCGCGGCCTCGGCATGCGGGTCGAGGTCTGGGACGATGAGGGCCGTCCGCTGGTCGGCGCGCCGGGCGAGCTGGTCTGCACGGCGCCCGCGCCCTCGATGCCGATCGGCTTCTGGGGCGACGCGGACGGCAGCCGCTACCGCGCCGCCTACTTCGAGCACTTCCCGGGCGTCTGGCGGCACGGCGACCGCGTGGAGTTGACGGAGCGCGGCGGCATCGTCATCTACGGCAGGAGCGATGCCACGCTGAACCCGGGCGGCATCCGGATCGGCACGGCCGAGATCTACCGGCAGGTGGAGCAGGTGCCCGAAGTTGAGGAGGCGATCGTCGTCGGCCAGGATGTGGAGAGCGATCAGCGCGTGGTGCTCTTCGTGCGCCTTGGCACCGGGCTCACGCTCGACGAGGCGCTCAAGCAGCGCATCCGCCAGCGGATCCGCGAGCACACGACGCCGCGCCACGTGCCGGCCGTGATCGCGCAGGTGGCCGACATCCCGCGCACGCGAAGCGGCAAGATCTCCGAGCTGGCCGTGCGCGAGGTGATCCACGGGCGCCCCGTGAAGAACACCGAGGCGCTCGCGAACCCCGAGGCCCTCGACCTCTACCGCGATCGCCCCGAGCTCGCCTGAAACGAGCCCGGGCTGGCGCGATCGTCCCGAGCTCGCCTGAAACGAGCCCGGGCCGGCGCGATCGCCCCGAGCTCGCCTGAGGCGGCCGTCTAGCGGCGACCGCCCGTGGGCTCCGGATTCGGCTCCTCCTGCCGGCGATTGGCCAGCTCCGTGAAGCGCGTGCGGCCGAAGGTCTCCTGCAGGACGACATCCGCCAGGGCCAGCTCCCGGCGTGCGGCGAGCACGCGCCTGCGCAGCTCCTCCGGCAGGCCGGCCGCGGCCAGCAGATCGGGGAAGAGCTCGCGCACGGACTGGATGCGCGGCAGCACCTCGGGCGCGACCTCTGCCGGCGCGAGCTGGAGCTGCCCGGTGAGGATGCCCCGGTGGCGGCCGCCCGCGGCCGCCACCTGCATGCCGCCAGGACCGATCGCCAGCTCGCGCAGCTCCTTCGCGTGATCGCTGCCCGCGTGCTTGCGCACGCTGATGAAGCGGCAGAGCCGTCCCTCGTTCTCGGCGAGTGAGAACTGCAGGATGCCGTCGGTGAACTCGCCGATTTCGCGGGCAGCGTCCATGAGGTCGCCTGCCAGTCCCTGCGCGCGGTGCAGCAAGAGCGCCGTCGCACCGACGTCGGCGAGCAGGGCCCGCAGCACCTGCACACCGTCGGCCGCGCTGCGCTCCCAGCCGGGCAGCGCAAAGAGGTCGTCCAGGGACTCGAGCACGAAGCGCTGCGGCGGATCGGCGTGCAGTCCCGCGTCGAGAGCGCCGAGCAGCTTCTCCATGCTCAGGCCGCTGCGCGTGGAGGTATCCACGCACAGGCGACCTTCGCTGATCGACCCCTCCCAGGCGAAGCCCAGGCTGGCCGCCTCGCGCAGCAGGTCCTCGGGCCGGCGGCCAAAGACCACCATGCGGCAGCACTCGCCACGGCGCAGGCCCTCGTCGATGAAGTGGTAGGCGAGCACGGTCTTGCCTGTGCCCTGATAGCCGGCGGCCAGGTTGAAGGAACCCTCCCAGAAGCCGCCACCCAGCATGGCGTCCAGCCCCTCGACGCCGAAGGGAACGCGCTGGCGGCGCGCGATCGGCGGCGCCGCGTTGCGCCGCACGTCCTCGGGGCGCAGGCGCGGGTAGACGACCACGCCCTCCTCGCCCAGCTCGAAGGGGTGCAGGCCCGACACGTGCGCCTGCCCGCGCGTCTTGCGCACCTCGATGAAGCGCTCGTTGTCGCCCCCATGGCCGGAGCGCGCGTTGTAGACGCGCAGGCTCGCATCGACGAGGTATTCCTCGAAGGCGATCGTCGCATCGTCCATGCGCTCGAGCTCCTTGACGAGCAGCGCCGTGATCCCGTTGAGCTTCAGGAAGTTGAGGATCTCGGCCAGGGTCTCGCGCAGGTCGGTCTCCGCGTGCGCCACACGCTTGAAGTGCGTGATGCTGTCGATGACCAGGCGCCGCACGCCGAGCTCCCGCACGATGTTCTCGACGAGGTCGCTCTTGCCCGTGAAGCCCTGCAGGATGCGCTCGGGCGGCGTCCAGACCACGCGCAGCCTGCCCTGCTTCTCGAGCGCGGCCAGGTCCATGCCGAAGGCGAGCGCCTCTTCGTAGATCTGCCGCGGAAACTCCTCGAAGGTGAGGATGAGCCCCGGCTCGCCGAACTGCATGGCGCCTTCGTAGAGCGTGCGCAGGGCGACGGTCGTCTTGCCGCTGCCGGGCGGGCCCTCGACGAGCAGGCTGTTGCCGCGCACGAGGCCGCCGCCGAGCAAGTGATCGAGACCGGGGATGCCGGTGGGCATCAGGTCCTTGCCGAGGTTCATCGCAGCGCACCTCCGCAGAAGCTGCAGCTCTCCCACTCCGGACGGACCGGCGCCAGGCAGTGCCGGCAGTAGACCCGCTCCCACTCGCGCTCGAGGTGGTGGCCGCAGGCCGGGCAGCTCTCCCAGGTCGGCTCGACCGGTCGCCCGCAGCCGTGGCAGGTCTCCTTGAGGGTCGTCTGGCAGTAGGGACAGACGCTGAAGTCCAGGTTCACCACGCGCTGGCAGTTCGGGCAGAGCTGATCGCGCGGCGCCTCGGAGAGGACGACGCGCTGGATCTCGGCGATCGTGGTGTCGCCGGCCAAGACGGCGCGCTTCGCGTAGTCGGCCATCAGGATCATGCCGGCGCGCTTGGCCGCGTAGCGGATCGCGTAGGACGAAGCGCGATCGAGGATCAAGCGGTGGATGTCCTCCTCCACCTTGAAGTACTCGTAGATCCCCATGCGGCCCTTGTAGCCGCTGCCGGCGCAGTGCGCGCAGCCACCGCCGCGCACGAGAGTGGCATTGTCGGGATAACCCAGCAGCGCGAGCTCCGTGTCGTTGGGCGTGTACTGCTCGCTGCACTGCGGGCAGACCTTGCGCACGAGTCGCTGGGCGAGCACGCCCCGCAGGGTCGCTGCGATCAGGTGCGGCGCCGTGCCCATGTCGAGCAGGCGCGTGATCACCTGGCAGGCGTCGTTCGTGTGGATGGTGCTCAGCACCTTGTGCCCGGTCAGCGCGGCGCGGCAGGCGATCTCGACCGTCTCCAGGTCGCGCATCTCACCGACGAGGATCACGTCCGGGTCCTGCCGGAGCAGCGAGCGCAGGCCGGCGGCGAAGCTGAGGCCGGCCTCCTCGTTCACCTGCGTCTGCGTAAGCCCCGGCAGCGAGTACTCGATCGGGTCCTCGAGCGTGGCGATGTTCAGCGCCTCGCGGTCCAGCGACTGCAGCGCGGCGTAGAGCGTGGTCGTCTTGCCGCTGCCCGTGGGCCCGGAGACCAGGTAGAAGCCCATCGGGTTGTCGAGGAACTCGCGGAAGGACTCCATGATCGGCGGCGGTAGGCGCAGCATGGCCAAGTCGAGCAGCTCGGGCTTCTTCTCGAGCAGGCGCAGGACGACCTTCTCGCCGTACTGCGCGGGCAGCACGCTCATGCGCAGGTCGAAGGCGCGATCCCCGTCGCGGGTGCTGAAGCGCCCGTCCTGCGGCAGGCGGTGCTCGGCGATGTCCAGGCTGGCCAGGATCTTCAGGCGCGAGACGACGCCCGGACCCTGCTCGCGCGGCAGGCGCGCGACCGTGTGCAGGATGCCGTCCAGGCGCAGGCGCAGCGCGAGCGCGTCCTCGGTCTGCTCGACGTGGATGTCCGTGGCACCGCGGCGAGCGGCCGCGCTGAGGAGGACGTCCACCAGCTCCGTCGGCGGCTTGCCCTCGAGCCCGGCGATGGGCTCGACGGCCGCGCGCGGCGCGGGCGCGCTGGGCGGCGCGGCTGGCTGCCGGCCGGTTTCGGCGAGCGCCCTCGCCTGGCTCGCGTACCACTCGCGGCGGCGCTGGGCCAGCTCGCCGCGCAGGGTCACGAGCGGCAGCACTTCGCGGCCGGCCGCGCGGGACGCCGCCTCCCGGGCGGCCTTGTCGTCGGGATCGGCGAAGGCGACGCGCAGGGCGCCCCCCTGGCTGTCCACGGGCAGACAGTCGTGACGCTCGGCAAGCGCCTGCGGCAGGAGCTGCAGCGCCGCGGGATCGGGGCAGCTCGCCGGCAGCTCGACCGAGGGGCAGAAGTACTGGTTCTCAAGGATCTCTAAGAGCTGGCGCCGGCTGAAGACGCCCTCGGCGAGCAGCGTCTCCTCGACGCTCTTGCCCGAGCCCTGAGCGCGCGCCTCGAGGGCGTGGAGTTCACCCTCGCCGAGCAGGCGGCGCTGGGCGATCACGTTGGCTAGGCGGTCCTCGTGCAGGCTGAGCATGGGCCTCCCTTCCCCGGACGGCGAAATGGGCGCCGCCCCCGGCCGGAAGCCGGCGCACCGG
Source organism: bacterium (assembly GCA_016873475.1). Classification (NCBI taxonomy): domain Bacteria; species bacterium. The sequence goes on from VGXI01000046.1 coordinate 16,956, forward strand.
CCAGGAGATCGGCTGTTCGAGCGCGCCGGTTGAGGAAAAAGAGGTCCATTTCGGGAACCCCAAGCCCTTGCGTGGGTTCAGGATCCCCTTCACCTTGTTGCGGATAGCTGCTAGACTACTGCCTCAACCACAGCCCGAAGGAGACGCGCCCATGCGCAAGGGAATCGTTCTGGCCGCCTGCCTCGCCCTGCTCGTCCCCGCCCTCAGCCTCGCCGGCGAGACCGTCTACGGCAAGGGCGTCAGCTCCCGCGAGACGACGCTGCCGGTGAGCGAGCTGATCGCCCACCCGGATGCGCACGTCGGGCAGACCGTGCGCGTGCAGGGCCTGGTCGTGGGCGTCTGCGAGCACCGCGGCTGCTGGATCAACATCGCCTCGGAGAAGGAAGGCGAGACCGTGCGGGTCAAGGTGGAAGATGGCGTCATCGTCTTCCCGGCGAACATCCTGGGCTCCACCGTGATCGCCGAGGGCGTCTGGACCGCCAACAAGCTGGACCTCGAGACGACCAAGAAGTACTGCGGCGCCCAGGCCGAGAAGAAGGGCGAGGCGTTCAACCCCGAGCACGTCACCGAGTGCATGACGCTCTACCAGCTCACGGGCACGGGCGCCGTGGCGCTGGAGACTGCCGTCGCGCCGAAACCCGCCGAGGGCGAGAAGCGCACGCTCGAGGGCGCCGACAGGCCGCAGCACAAGGGCTAGTCTCGGCTCGATGGGGCGTTTTCGAAAGGTCTGCCTCTGGCTCCACCGCGAGCTGGGCTTCCTCGCGGTGGGGCTCACCCTCGTCTATGCGATCAGCGGCCTCGCGCTGAACCACGTCCACCACTGGGACGCGAACTACTCGCGCACGCGGGTCGTCGAGCGGATGGCGGCGCCGGGCACGGGCGAGACCGCGCTCATCGAGCCGCTCGTGCTCGCCCACCTGCGCGGCCGCGACCCCGAGCTGGCCGTGAAGAGCACCTGGCGCTCGGGCGAGAACTTCCTGACCGTCTTCCTCGACGGCGGCAGCAAGATCGACGTCAACCTCACGACTGGCGAGTACCAGCGCGAGGCCGTGGCCAAGCGGCCCTGGCTCTTCCAGATGAACTTCATGGGGCTGAACACCGGCAAGCGCGTCTGGACGGGCGTCGCCGACGTCTACGCCGGCGTCGTCATCGTGCTCGCCGTGACGGGGATCTTCCTCGTGCGGGGCCGCAAGGGCCTCATCGGCCGCGGCGGCGTGCTGATGCTGATCGGCATCCTGCTGCCGGTGGTCTACGCGCTGGTAGCGGCGGGCAACTAGGCCTCAGGCGGAGCAGACTCAACGTAGCT